>DATFHE010000052.1:0-6755 GCA_035248745.1 Anaerolineales bacterium
CTACATCACGGAGGACGTCCGGTGTAAGTTTCATATCCTCCATTTCCAGATTGTCTCGAGGCTGGTCGTTTGCCAGTTCTTCCATGAGAGCTGCCATTTCAACAATGTGCTCTTCCGGGACCTCTGCATCCCAAAGCCCTATTTCGAATTCCTTTTCCAGATTCTGACTGTTTTTCAACCAGCGGCTCACCAGACTGCGGTCAAACTCCGATACTTTTAATTGATTGATGTGGCTTTCCTGCCCTTTGCGCGCGCCGATATGTTCCATGAAGAATCCAGAGGCAGGAATACGATCGCTTGCCCAGCCTATTAGCAGGCTTCGATTATGCTCCTTTGCATGCGGAACAAGCATTTCAAGCATTTTTCGTCCCCATCCCAGACATCGATATTCAGGAGCCACTTCGATCTCAAAGTAACCTATGTGTTTATTGGACTCCAAATGCTCAATGTCGATTTCACTAAATGTAAGAATCTCCGTCCCCCATGCATTCCATCCCACATATACGTGCTCTTCCACGAAGCCAGGGATGTTCTTCCAGCCCTGGACTTGTTCCTGCTCAGGAATGGGCGGGTCATCGGGATAGTATTCCCTACGCATCCGATTCTTAAATTCGGATACGCAGTGATATTCATGCTCCGACGCAGAACGGATATTTAAAGACTGAAAAGTGATATTTGTGTCATCCATTTTATTCCTCCTGTTTGGACTAGCGGCGACACGAATAAATACATTGTATGACTTTCAACAGGGAAAGTCAATAAGATAATATTGCAAAACAGTTCTCGGAAGAAAATCCTTTTTCGAAATTTTCGTGAAAGCCAAGGTCTATTGTAGATAAACACTTGCAAGATATAATAAATTGTCGGACAATTCTGTTTACGAAGTGCCGCATGATTGACCAAACTTGCATTTAAGATTTCGGTTTGCAAACAATTCAAAAGTTTGCTTATTAGATATAAGCGGTAGGAGTACTTCATGACAACCATCGACCTGACCGTCGAACCCCTTCGCCGGGCAAATGCGATCAAGAGAGCCAAAGAACGCAATATCATCATCCCCACTTACGCACAGATGAAGGATCCGTCCAGGATCCCTGCAACTGTGAAAGAGGAGCTAAGGAATATTGGGCTCTGGGACATTCATCCACGCAATCTTTTTCGGATCAACTGGCATAACCAACCTCTCGCTTCTGGCGGGACCTTTGGCGGAGCTAACTACCTGGAGCTTCCCTCCTCACTGACGGGTGTGCCTGCGCGGATCATTGCGCTGGTGGGCAAGTGGTTTCCGACGGGCGCGCACAAAGTCGGCGCCGCGTTTAGCTGCCTGGTGCCGCGCCTCGTCACAGGTCAGTTCGACCCGACCACGCAAAAGGCGGTCTGGCCCTCCACCGGCAATTACTGCCGCGGCGGCGCGTACGACTCTGCCCTCCTGGCTTGTGAATCGATCGCGATCCTGCCCGAGGGGATGTCGCGGGAGCGGTTCGAATGGCTTGAAAAAGTTGCGGGGGAAACAATCAAGACTCCCGGCTCCGAATCGAATGTTAAAGAAATCTTTGACAAATGCTGGGAACTCAGAAAGTCTGGACAGGACCTGATGATCTTCAACCAGTTCGAAGAGTTTGGCAATTACCTTTGGCACTTCGAAGTGACAGGTCACGCGCTGGAAGAGGTTCTACAGCAGGTCATGGGACCCAACGATCGTTATCGCGGCATGGCATCGGCTACCGGTTCTGCCGGGACACTGGCCGGTGGAGATTACATGAAAAAACTCTTCCCCGATAGCAAGATTGTCTCCAGTGAGGCGTTGCAGTGCCCGACTCTGCTCGAAAACGGATTTGGCGCGCATCGCATCGAAGGCATTGGCGATAAACATGTGCCATGGATTCACAACACCAAAAATACGGATGTTGTAACCGCCATCGACGATAACGCGGTCGTCAATCTTTCTCGCCTCTTCAATGAAGAGACCGGTCGCGCCTACCTCGTGGAACAAGGCGTGCCTGAATCTCTGGTCTCCAGTCTCGATTTGTTGGGCTTCTCCGGTATCTCCAATGTTTTATCCTGTATCAAAACCGCCAGGTATTACGAGATGACCGAAAACGACGTTATGCTCACCGTACTGACAGACTCCATGGAGCTCTATCGCTCACGCGTTCACGAGATGGATCAGGAATTTGGGCCCTATACAGAGAGAAATGCTGCTGCTGATTTTGCCCAATACCTGCATGGACAGTCCACCGACAACATGCTCGAACTGCGCTACACCGATAGACGTCGTATCCATAATTTGAAATATTACACCTGGGTCGAACAGCAGGGCCGCACCTATGAGGAAATCCAGGCGCAATGGTATGACCCGAATTACTGGACGGATGTCCAAAAGCAGGCAGATGAAATCGACGAGCTCATCGTTGAATTCAACCGGGAAGTGGGTTTAAGCTAATCTACAAAAACCCTTTGTAGAAAGTGGAAAGCAGGGAGTAGAATCGGCTCACCACGTTCTATTTCTGTATATGCCTGTCTCACCCACATCTCTCATCCTCGTTTGTTTCGTTCCTTCTCCTCGCGATCTGGAGATCGCGCGGCTGTTAGGCTGGTATCGCATTCCCCTTCGCACGGCGCCGAAAGTCGTTGCGGTGGATTATCTGGCGTTTTACCAGCCTGCCTCATTTGGCGAGCGCGGCGGAAAGATCGAGTCCATTGCCGAAGTGCGCGGTCACGAGCTGACCACGCGCGGGGAATTGCTGAAAGACGAAGCGGATCACCCACGTGCAAACGAAGAATATTTCAAAATTCAAATCGGTGGGTTGGAAAAATTGCAAGAGCCAGTTGCCGCAGGCAAGTGGAAACGGATTACCTTCTTATATACAACCGGCGAATATCTCCTTAAGGCAAAAACGATCAACGATCTTGTTGTGGATGGCGATGAGCGCCAGGTCTTATGGATGTCCCTACGAGATCGTGCAGAGAATGAACAACTCTATAAAACAGATTTACCGGAAGCAGATCTCCCGCCTGACGTGCTGCTTGCGCTGCTGGGGATCAAGGAATTGGATGGGGGATACGACGACAAATGAAAAATTTGCGGAAGGATCACCATACTCTTTTGCTGGAAATTCTGTTGGTTCTAGCAATTGCGGCAGTTGTTTATCTGCCGAATCTCAGCCAGGCGACAATTTATCGTGACGACTGGTACTACGTGATGGACCGACTGATTGGCGGACCAGGGGTCTACCAGGAAATGTTCAGCATTGACCGTCCGGCTCGGGGGCCACTGTTTGAAGCCTATTTTCAGTTGTTTGGAATCCAGCCGTTTCCGTATCACATGAGCTCCTTCCTTTGGCGCGTCGCCGGAGGGGTGGCAGCGTTATGGCTCTTTCGCCAGCTCTGGCCCCATCAGCGCCTGGCGACTCTTATGATGGCGCTCCTGTTCACCCTCTATCCCGGCTACCTGCGCTGGATGGAGGGATTTGAAAATCAGCCTCGTATCCTGAGCTCATTTTTAGAGACGCTTTCGATTGCTCTGACTCTCTACGCGATCCGCACTCCGCGAACCATTTCCAGAACTCTTGCGTGGATTGCCTCCATCCTGACGGGCTGGGCTTATATTGCCCTGGTTGATTTTTCGTTTGGCATGGAAGTCTTTCGATTGTTGTGTGTCTTTTTACTGGTCTATCGCGAACAGGAATCGCTCTCTTTGCTCAGACGAAGCATCCTGACAATTCGCGCCTGGGCAGTCGCAGCACTGATCCCTCTGGGCTTTCTATTCTGGCGCTTCTTCCTGTTTCAGAATGAACGCGCTGTCACAGATGTTGGACTTCAACTTGGCTTCCTGTTCGCTTCTCCCGTGCTCACCGGGCTGTGGTGGCTGGCGCGGCTGATTCAAAGTGTTGCCAACGTGTCATTCGTGGCGTGGGGCGCCCCTCTTTTCCAGAACCTGTTCGAGATGGGCCTGACCAATATTATGGTTGGTATGTTGCTTGCAGGAGTTGCTGTCCTTTTTTTGTGGGGAGTCAGTTATTTGATCTGGAAGCGGGAAAGGGATGACTCTTATACGTCCGACTCCGTCGGAAGATGGCAGTTCGAAGCGATCTGGGTTGGGCTGGCAGGGGTTGTTGCCGGTGTCCTTCCCATCATCATTGCGAATCGTTTTGTTAACTTTGCAGGCTATTCTCATTATGCGCTGCCAGCGTCTTTGGCCGGTGTCATAGTCATCGTTGGAACTGTGTTTCTCATACCTTCCCGCAATGCTAGATTTGGCTTAATGGCGGGGTTGGTGTTTTTGGCAGCTCTTACCCACTATACCGCTTCGCTTCGCATCCTTCATGAAGAGCAGACCATTGCAAACTTCTGGCACCAGGTCGTCTGGCGGGCTCCGGGAATCGACGCGGGAACCACATTCGTTGTGAACTATCCGGCGATCAATTATGCCGAAGATGTAGATGCTGTCGCTGGACCTGCCAACTTTCTCTACTTCCCCGAGCCTACAAACCAGATCCCTGCTGTCTACCAGCTGGTTGCGCTTCCACAAATGGAGTACATCACCAAGGACATCCTGGCAGGGGGGCGCCGTTCGTATGGGTATCGAACCCATGTGGGAGAGATTAACTACAATAACATCCTGGTCATTAGCCAGTCGACGCCAAATTCGTGCGTCCATGTGATCGATGCTCAATGGCCGAGGTATTCCGAAGGGGACTCGGATCAAATTCTTTTACTGGGGCAATATTCAAATGTCGAGAACATACAGACCCGTGGAACTGCGCCTCGACCGGCAGAATTCATTTTCGGACCGGAACCCAATCATGACCAAACGTGGTGTTACCACTATCAACAGGCTGAGTTGGCACTCCAAAACGAGGACTGGGAAAAAATCATCCAAATTGGGGAGGATGTGACCCGGCTCCACCTGAGCCCCAACGATCGGATTGAGTGGACTCCCTTTTTACAGGCGTACGCGTTCACGGGCGACGTTAAAACGTTCAAAGCCACAGCGATCAAAATGGACATTTCTCCCTTTGTCCGAAGAGAAGCCTGCCGCACCCTGCTCCAAATGCAGGAGGCAGGTGCTGCGTTTTCCTCTGAGATCAAATCCCAGATGGAGGAGAGATTGTGTCATGGCAAGAACAAGTTGATCCCATAGCGCATGGAGCACATCCGGCGCACGTGGAGGAAAAACGAACGAATGGCAACCCTAATCAAAAACGGCACGCTTATTACTGCATCAGAAACATTTGGCTCTGATATCTTATTGGAGGGGGAAACAATTGCTCAAATTGGCAAAGACCTTCAGCACCCAGGCGCGAACGTGATCGACGCGTCAGGCAAACTGATTATGCCCGGAGGGATCGACCCTCATGTGCACCTGGACCTGCCCATGTTTGGCACGGTCTCATCGGATGATCATTACACAGGGCATAAGGCTGCTGCATTTGGAGGGACGACAACCGTTATGGATTTTGTTGTTCTGGAACCTGAGGGATTTAAGCGTTCGCTGGAACTCTGGTTCCAGAAATCTGCCAAAGCCGCGGTCGATTATTCCTTCCACATGAACCTGACAAGGTTCGATTCGAAGATTGCTGGAGAAATCCCTTCACTCCGGGAAATGGGAATCACGACGCTCAAGGTCTTCACCGCCTATAACGGACGCCTCCGCCTTGACGATGGCAGTATCTTCCAGGCGATGCAGCTCGCCAGGGACAATGGTATGCTAATCATGGCTCATTGCGAAAACGGTGATGTCATCGAAACGCTGACAGAGCAAGCCTTAGCCGCCGGGCGCACCACACCCGAATGGCACGCGTTGACACGCCCGGGATGGGGGGCAGTCGAATCCACCTTAAGCGTGGCAGGGATGGCAGGTGCGGCGGATGCGAGTGTTTACATCGTCCACATGAACATGGCCGGTGAAGTGGACATGCTTAAGTACGCGCGCGAGCGCGGCGTCAAGGTCATGGGTGAGACGTGTCCGCAGTATCTGTTTTTCACAATGGACGATCTACGCCGCCCCGATGGTGCAAAATGGATCTGCTCCCCGCCCATGCGCTCTGAAGAGGATAACAATCGTTTGTGGGAAGGTCTGTCTCAGGGGATCTTGCAGACAGTGGGCACCGATCATTGTCCGTTCTTCTATGACGGTACGCAGCCTATCGCTTATGAGGGAGAAGAGATCGCCATCCCCGGGAAGGAATTGGGGAAGGACGACTTTACCAAAATCCCGAACGGATTACCCGGCGTCGAGGATCGTCTGCCCGTGATGTGGACGTGCGGCGTGCGCACTGGAAAGATTACCGCCAACCAGTTTGTTGCTTACACCAGCACAAATCCCGCCCGGATCTTTGGCTTGTACCCGCGCAAGGGTGCGTTGCTGGCTGGCTCCGATGCGGATATCGTCATCTGGGACCCGGAAAAGAAAGTAACATACGGGGTAGCGCGAACGCACCATCGCACAGACTATAACTTATATGAAGGCTGGAAGTTGACGGGCATGCCCGAAAAAGTGTTCCTGCGTGGCAAGTTAATTGTCGATGGCGAACGGTGGCTGGGCAAAGCCGGAGATGGTCAATTTTTGAAACGTAACCAAGGCGAGGTCCTGTAAAACAAATTATGCCGAAAACGAAACCTGTTATTCATTGTGATGCGCTGGTCGTCCACTGTATGGATTACCGCCTGCAAAAATTCCTCCAGCCGTGGATTACAGTGCGCTTTGGCTATGATAATTTCGATATTATCTCGCTGGGGGGCAGTGTGCACGA
>DATFHE010000053.1:0-6719 GCA_035248745.1 Anaerolineales bacterium
ATTTTTCCGGCTTAGCTGGTCGCTAAGAAAAAAAGATCATCATTCATACAGGACTCTATTGAAATGATTGCAAGGAGTGGAAAAGATTCTCGCCAGTTTACATCGGAAACATATCGCCTGACTCTCCTTGAGGACCGGCCGTTTGTGCGTGTAGAGTCCGCACAAGGCGACTTGCTGGCTGAGTTATTTCTCTTATCCAGTGTGCATTCCCTGCAGGGACGTGACGATACGACCGAGATTGGGGCGTGGAGGGTAGACGAACAGCCTGACGTTACGACTTTTCAGCTCCGTGTCCAAAGTTCCTTATGGAAGACAAAACTGTACCGTATCCGTTGTTTTCCACATCGCTTCCTGTATGATGTAAAAATCGAGGGCGAGGGACAACTGGCAGAAGTGAATTATTTCGGCGGCTATTATTCCGGGCAGCCGCGCTGGGGTTCTGGCTTCTTCTGGTCCGGGCATAGGTTCTTGTCTATGTTTAATGCGGAGCCGAATACTGCCGAGAACAACTATTTTCCACCAGAGTCCAACGCAACCATCGATCTCATGGGTGTGCCTTTGCCGGGTCGGGATGACTGGTTCTTCACTCCTCCACCCTTTTGCTTTGCGATGCAATCGCAGGAGGGCTGGCTTGCTCTGGGTGTTGAGACTTCGTCGGGGCAGAATCGTTTCACCGAGTATCGGTATCATGGAAAGCCATCCGCGTTCTATCTGTCGTTGGCGTATGATGGTCAAACTTCTGTGAATGGATCCTATCAGTTACCGGCTATTGGCTTTGATTTTGCGAGCGATGAATATACAGCACTGGAGAAACACATCAAAGCATTGTCCGCTCTTCAACCTTCATCAACCCGGATTTCTGAAATGGAACAGCCAAAACCAGCATGGTGGCATACGCCGATCTTTTGCGGCTGGGGAGCACAGTGTTATCTAGCTTCATCGCAGGGTGGGCGCGCTCCTGATTATGCCCGGCAGGATGTATATGAGAATTTCCTTCAGACACTGGAAGCTGAAGACGTGGATCCCAGCATTGTTGTCCTCGACGATAAATGGCAGTTAACTTATGGGGAAAACGGGGTTGATGAAAGTAAGTGGCACAATTTACCTGGCTTCATTGCCGGGCAGCATGCTCGCGGTCGAAAAGTCCTGTTATGGTTAAAAGCCTGGGATCCCGAGGGCTTGCCAACGGAAGAATGCATTACCAATGCAGCAGGACTGCCAATTGCGTGCGATCCTTCCAATCCAGCCTACGAGCATCGACTACGAGCAACAGTACAGCGAATGATCTCTCCAAACGGATATGATGCAGACGGATTCAAGATCGATTTTACGGCTCGTATTCCTGCTGGTCCCGGCTTGAATATTCACGGTGACAGTTGGGGGCTCGAGCTAATGCGTCACTATTTTTCGATTCTCCACTCGGAAGCCAAACGCATCAAGCCAGACGCTTTGATCATGACCCATACCCCGCATCCTTATTTGCAGGATGTGGTGGATATGATTCGCTTGAATGACATTAACGGCGGGCGGGATGTTAATGAGTCGATGGCGCATCGTGCTCGCGTGGCTGCTATTGCCTGCCCGCAGTTGAGCATAGATACCGACGATTGGCCGATGCCGAATAAAGCTGCCTGGCGCGCGTATACACGTCTGCAACCGGAGTTAGGCGTGCCCTCTTTATATTATGTCACTCATATTGATTCGACCGGCGAGGCACTGGACACGGAAGATTACAGTCTGATTCGCGAGTCTTGGGCGCAGTATCGTCGTAAGACAGAAGTCCATCAGGGTGAGAAAGCAAAAAACGTCTCTGTTCCTTCCTACGGGGCGGGAGAAGAATAAGAATGGCTACGGTCCGGATCGCAGACAAAAAGGTCTGGGTGGATGACCTGAGCGTTCCTCTTCTCAGCGGGGAGGTGCATTACTGGAGGCTCGACCCGGCAAACTGGCAACCTGTTCTGACTCGAGCGCGCGAGATGGGCTTACACATCATTGCCACTTACGTCTGCTGGGACTTCCATGAGATTGAACCGGGTCTGTATGACTTTCGCGGCGAAACGGACCCGCGCCGGAATCTACTTGGGTTTCTCGACCTGCTGACCGCCGAGGGGTTCTGGATCATCCTGCGTCCGGGACCCTATATCTACAGCGAGTGGCGCAATAACGGTGTACCCGATGATGCCGCACAACTGCATCGCCTCGACCCTGCTTTCCAGGAACGAGCGAAGCCCTATATGCAAGCTGTGTCAGAAATTGCTCAACCGTATCTGGGGTCGCGCGGCGGACGTATCATCCTATGGCAAGCCGAGAATGAAATCGACCCCTGGCTGCCCTGGTACACCGAGCAGCTTGGTTTAGGAACGAAACTCGGTCCGTTTCATGATTTTTTGCGACAGCGGTACGGCGATGTGAGTCGTCTCAATGCTGCCTGGGGAACGTCGTATGCATCCATAGAAGATGCCCGCGCCGTTTCTGAAATGTTTCCTAATCAGCCTGCGTTGCTGGCGCGTTATCTGGATTTTGTCCGCTTCCAGCATTGGTACGTTACCCAGGTGGCAGATTGGGCAGTGAAGGCATACCGAGATTATGGAGTGGATGTACCGATCTACTTGAATGCCTACAGCGGCGTCTCGATCCAGCCCTGGGCAGAACTCGAATCCCTTGCGGATTTGGCGGGACCTGATATTTACCCCTCGCGTGAGCTGGCTTTGCGCCCCGAGGAACATCGCAAATTTCTGGAAGCAGTGCGCTACACGCGGACGTATTCCTCTCTGCCCTACATCCCTGAATTCGAAGCAGGAATCTGGCACGACTGGCTGCCAGACGTAGGTGTCTTGTCTCCTAACCATTACCGGATGATCTGTTTCTCAGCGCTGCTGGCGGGCGCGGCGGGCTGGAACTGGTACATGCTCGTGAACCGCGATAACTGGTACCAGTGCCCGATCAACGAGTGGGGGCGCACTCGTCCGGATTTGTTCGAAGCCTTTCAGCAGATCACGGAACTCTTTCATGAGATCGAGCCCGCTTCGCTGGTCAAAGTGACCCGCACGGCAGTTACATTCAACACCTTGCAGCGCGGCAGCGAACGACCCGGTCAGAGTTTGCTCCAAGCCCTGTACGCGGCGGATATTGATTATGAATTCTACGATGTAGACCGTGAACGATGTGACCAACCCCTCTTGCTGTACGCAGGTGGGAACTGGCTTTCCGAGTCCGCACAGGAACATTTGAAGGGGTATGTAGAGTCGGGCGGGCATCTCGTCTGTGTGGGAACGTACCCGCACTTGGATGACAATCTGCAGCCGCTGAATTTACTCGATATCAAAGACCCAGCGGGCATTGTCAGCGGCTCACCCGGAGGCTTGTGGATCGAAGTTTTGGGAAGAAAGCTGAAAAGTCAGTGGGCGTTCAACTACAGCGAAACGCCCGGCATCCCGATCATTGCGACACGTCTAGCGCCTCACGGTCAAACCATGGAAGAACTTTCCCTGCAAATGAGCCTGCAGGCGGGTACTCAGTACACGATTGGATACACAGAAGAGCGCGGACGCGGCTGCCTGACTGTGATCGGACTTTCCCCATCTCCTGAGCTTTTGTTTGCCCTTCACGACCATTTGCATGTAAGCCTGCCCAGCCGTTCGCTTGCCCCTCAGGTTTCGACTGCCCTTTTCCGCCGCGACAATGAATTCTATGTATTCGCGGTCAACGACGGGCAGGAAGACAAAATTGTCGACGTTGTGCTGGATGGCAATTTACTAGAGCTGCCTGCCTGGCGCGCCCGGAACCTCGTCAGCGGTCAGGAGTGGCGTGTCCATTTGAGTGAGTCCGCTCATTTGACGTTTCCCGTGCCGCGCAAAGACGGTGCGATCGTTCATCTACAAGGTGCATGACTATGACTACGCTTGCTATCATCCATACTACTCCCGCCACAATCGATACCATGAAAATGTTGGCTGCTGAAATCCTTCCCGTCCACCACTTGGTCAACTTCGTTGACGATTCGATCTTGCCACAGTTGGGTCAGAACGGTGGAAACCTGGCGGACGTGGAAGAGCGACTCGTTCACTATGCGCGCTTTGCCGAACAAGTGGGTGCGGATGTGATCCTTGAGGCGTGCTCGTCTGTAGGCGAGCTCGCCTCAAGGATGCGCTCCGCTGTGTCCATACCGGTTGTGCGTATCGATGAGGCGATGGCTGAACAGGCTGTGCAGCGTGGAGAGCGCCTTGGCGTCGCTGCCACCCTGCGGACCACGCTCCAACCTACTACGCGCCTTCTGCACGCCAAGGCGCAGACGGCTGGTAAGCAAGTGGAAATCACACCACTGCTGATCGAAGGCGCATACGAGAAGTTGATGGCAGGAGACCGGGAGGGCCACGATAATCTGCTTGTCGAAAAACTGCAGGAACTGGCACAGGCTGTGGATGTCGTTGTGTTGGCGCAGGCTTCCATGGCGCGAGTTCTGCCTCGCCTTTCCGCCGCAGACCAGGGAAAAATTCTGGTGAGCCCTCGGCTGGCGATGGAACAGGTGAAAACCGTTATGGCTTCTCTTTCTTTATCATCGGGAAAGGAAAACTAGAGAGGACAGGCTTGGCATCCGATCCGACAATCCTGGCAATTGATATCGGCACCACCCACTGCAAAGCCGGGTTGTTTGCATTGGACGGTACAGTGCTGCAGATCGCCACCCGCCCCATGGTGACGCACAAGGCTCCCTCCGGAGAGACGTATTTCGACCCTGAAGCGTTATGGGCGACTGCTGTGGCTATGATCCAGAAAGTGGCGAACGTGGCGAGACCCATCCAAGCCGTCGGTATTGCCAGCATGGCCGAGACCGGTCTGCTGCTGGACCGCCGGACGGGTGCTGCCCGTTCTTTTTTTGTTCCCTGGTTCGATACCGCTGCTCAGGCGCAGGCTGACCTCATTCGCCGTCACTCGGACCCCTTGGAGCGCTATCTGAAAACTGGTTTGCGCGCCAGCTTTAAGTGCAGCCTGGCAAAGATACTCTGGCTGCGAGAGCGCGATGAAAGCCTGCTGAGTGGCGCCATCTGGCTCTCAGCAGCAGATTACATCGCGTACCGGTTGACCGGCAAGTTTGGCACAGATTGCTCGCTAGCAGGATATACATTTGCCTTTCGTGTGGATCAACGAACATGGGATACAGACTGGCTTCAGGAATGGCGCCTCGACCCCAATTTATTTCCGCCTGTAAGTCCCAGCGGAACGCCCGTGGGGGACGTGCTGTCTGAGGTGGCAAGACCCCTCGGATTAACCACAGGGATTCCGGTCGCCATCTGCGGCCATGACCATGCCGCGGCTGCGTTTGCGATGAACGTCACCTCTCCCGGCAAGGTATTTGACTCGATGGGTACCGCGGAGACCCTGCTTGGCGCGCTGCCCGAGCGCTCCTTGACTGAGGATGATTTCCACTCTGGTCTGATCTATGGTTGTCATGTTGCCAGCGGATGTGGCTACTGGTTGGGGAGTCTGTCTGCTTCAGGCGGATCTGTAGAATGGCTGCGCAACCAGCTCGGACGGGAACAGCTTACGTACGATGAACTTGATGCGCTGCTGGCGAGTGCCGGACCAGACCCCACAGGCATTTTATATTTCCCCTATCTCGTTGGCAGCGGGCCACCGCATACGGACCCTCTGATACGCGGCGCGTTCATCGGTCTTTCTGCCTCTCATGGGCGCTCCGATCTGCTTAAGGCCGTGCTGGAAGGCACCGTCTACGAAGTCGAATTTATCCGCCAGACCGGAGAGCATATCACTGGCCAGCCGATACCAATGCTGGTCACCGCTGGCGGCGGGACGCGCAACCGCGCCTGGCTGCAGATCAAGGCAGATGTTTCCGGGTGTCGAATTGAAGCCTCGGCAGAACCAGAGGCAACGCTTCTGGGCGCCGCGCTGGTCGCAGGAGTCGGCAGCGGCGTGTATGCAAATGAAGCTGAGGCTTTTAACGGTTTGGGACTGAAACCTGTAGAGGTGTTTCTGCCAGATGCGGAACGCCACGTGGCCTATAAGCGCTTGTACGAACAAGGCTACCTGCCATTACAAGAAGCATTAAGTCATCATTTCAATGGAAAAGAAAAGGAATATGCGGAACATGAATGATTCCTTCCCATTAAGAACGCTTGCCCTGGCACTTTTCGCGGCAGAGCGTGGCGGCTATGCCGTAGGCTCTTTTTCACTGCGCACGACCCCTATGATCCAGCCCATCTTGCGCGCCGGGGAGGAGGCGCGTTCACCGCTGATCGTGCAGATTTCACAGAAAGAGCTGACGCGTTACCAACTTACACCGGCTCGCGTCGCGGAAGAATGTTTCACTCAATTGGAACGCCAACAGATCACCGTGCCGGTCGTGCTGCATCTAGATCACACCAAGGAATTCGCCGTCATTCAGGATGCAATTGCCGCTGGTTTCACTTCGGTCATGATCGATGCCTCCGAAAAACCGCTGGAGGAAAACATCGCCATTTCGCGGCAGGTAGCGGAGTATGCCCATTCGAAGGGTGTTTCTGTCGAGGCGGAACTGGGGCGAATCGGGACGACTGACTTTGTCGAAACTGAGAATGATGAAGAGCTATACACAAAACCGGAAGAAGCAGAACGCTTCGTCCGAGAGACAGGAGTGGATGCTCTCGCAGTCTCAGTGGGTACCGCGCATGGAGTGTACACCGTCCGCCAGCCAAAGATTGACCTCCCGCGGCTGCGCGCCA
>DATFHE010000054.1:0-6456 GCA_035248745.1 Anaerolineales bacterium
TGGAACAGCAGATGTACTTGCGGATTTCGTTCGAGTTGTATCTTAAGCGGCTGCTGGTCGGCAATCTGGAAAAGGTGTATGAAATCGGACGGGACTTCCGCAACGAAGGCGTTTCCTTCAAGCACAACCCGGAATTCACCCAGCTGGAATTCTACTGGGCATACGCAGACTATCTGCAGGTGATGGAATTAACCGAGCAGATGGTTTCCTACGCGGCACAGGAGGTGCTGGGAACACAAAAAATCACATACAAGCACAACGAAATCGACCTGACGCCTCCCTGGAAGCGCCTGGAGATGCGCCAGGGAATCCTGGAAACAAGTGGCATCGATATCGCCGAGTATCGGACAGCGGAGGAGCTGTTCAAAGCTATTAAGGAGAAGCACCCCAACAAGCTGCCGGACCCCAAAGCGACGCGCGGCAAGCTGATCGACTTCCTGCTGAGTGAGTTCCTCGAGCCGACTCTCATCCAGCCAACCTTCCTGTACAACTACCCACGCGACATCTCACCGCTGGCGAAGTCCATCCCGGGCGACCCCTTGACTGTGGAACGCTTTGAGGCGTATGCTGCGGGTTTTGAATTGTGCAATGCCTTCACCGAACTGAATGACCCGCTCGACCAGGAGCAGCGCTTCCTCGAAATGGGACGTGAGTATGCAGACGATGACGAAGAGAAACACCCCATGGATGAGGATTATCTGCGCGCCATGCGCTACGGCATGCCTCCCAACGGCGGCTTCGGCATGGGAATCGACCGGCTGACAATGCTGTTCCTGGATAAGCATTCCATTCGCGAAGTGTTGCTGTTCCCTGCCTTGCGGAATGAATAAACAATGAGAAGTAATATATTCTTGCGTTTGAGCACGCAGCCTTTTCCAAAAGGAGCACACCATGCCTGGGCTTACCCCCGATCACATCCAAAAAATTCACCAACTACTGCATGACAAGCAAATCCTCCAAGCCATCGTGGTATATCGCGAGGCAACAGGCGGCAGTCTTGCCGAAGCCAAAGAAGCTGTTGAGAAGATGGCGCGAAATGAATATGCAAAACCGCCGTCAGGCGTACGGAGTTTTGATGACCCTGTACTGGAGAGCAAGATCCGCTCCCTGCTTTCCAAAGGGAAAAAGATTGAGGCAATTAAGATCTATCGTGAAGAATATCGGACCAGCTTGAATGAAGCCAAGAATGCAGTGGACCGTATGGAAGCCTCCATGCCTCGCGAACCAGCCACTGCGAAACCCTATGAGGCAGCCATAGGGCAGGACCCTTTTGCAGACGAGGATGAAACGGGCCGGCGCCGACTGATCGTTCTTGGCGCCGTGCTGATCGCAGGGTTATGTGCTTTGGCAGTGATCCTTTTGCCTCTGCTATCGAATCCATGACGCAGAGAAAGTGGATTTTATATGCAGGTGATGTTCTCTCAATTGCCGTGCTGACGCTTATTGGCTTTGCTACACACGGGGAAACGGACGTAGCCTTTCTGCCTCGTATGGGTGCATTATTTGTGCCAATGATCCTCTCCTGGTTCCTCATTGCCCCCGGGTTTGGACTGTTTCAACGGGAGACTACCTCTACCCCCACACAGCTTTGGCGACCTGTGCTCGCGATGCTTTTTGCCGTGCCGCTCGCTGCCGTCCTGCGTGGGTTTATTCTCAACGCTCCCGTTCTCCCTATTTTTGCAGCGATCCTTGCTGGAACATCCGCGCTGGGGATACTCATCTGGAGAGGCTTGTATTTTCTGTGGAACCGCCGGGCATCCTGAACCGTTTTCATTTGTAACGTTAGGCATAGTGATAAAATCTTTTCCAATGGACGAACAAGCCCTCATTCATGACGCGCAAACAGGTAACCTCGACGCTTTCAATACGCTGATCCTGCATTATCAGGACAGTGTCTACAATACGGCGCTCCGCATTCTCGGAGATGAAGACCAGGCCGCCGACGCCACCCAGGAAGCATTCATTTCCGCATTTAAAAGCATTTCCTCCTTCCGAGGAGGATCGTTCAAGGCATGGTTGATGCGCACGGTGACGAACGCCTGTTATGACGAGCTGCGTCGCCAGAAACGCCGTCCGACAACCCCACTTGAGCCGGATACTGACGATGGAGAGGAGATGGATTCCCCGCGCTGGCTGGCAGACCCCGGTATGACTCCCGATCAAAAAGCCGAAGCAGACGAGCTCGAGCATGCCCTGCAGCACTGCCTCAACAACCTTCCGCTTGAGTTCAAATCGGTCGTTGTGATGGCAGACATTCAGGGCATGGATTATAGCGAAGTCGCCATTGCCGTGCGCGTGCCTCTCGGGACGATTAAAAGCCGTCTGGCGCGTGCCAGATTAAGGCTGCGTGAGTGTTTACAGGGCTTTTCGGAACTTTTACCCGCTTCTTTTCGTCTGGAAGAAGGAAGTAATGCGTAATGAATCAACGTGACCTTGAACTCCTTTCTTCATATTTAGACGGACAACTGAAACCGTCTGATTCGGCGCGCCTGGAGAGTCGCCTCGCTTCAGACGTGGGTCTGCGTGCCGTTTTGGACGATTTGCGCGCCGCCCGCGGCCTGCTCCGTCAACTGCCGATGCGCAAAGCGCCGCGTAACTTTACCCTCACGCCAAAGATGGTGGGGAAGAACCCTCCACTGCCGCGTTCGTATCCAGCGTTCCGATTTGTAACTGCCCTCGCCAGCCTGATGCTCTTTTTTACTCTCGGGCTGAACTTCGTGGCGCCGCAGCTGGCACAGACCCCTGCCTTCGGGATGGGCGGTGGTGGAGCCCCGGAGGTCTTTTCTGCGTCAGAAGCTCCGGCAGTGCCTGAGTTTGCCGCCACCGAAGCCGCCGCAACAGAGGAACCATCCATTTTAATGATGCCTGCCCCGACGGAAACAGTCCCTCCCGCGCAGGATAGCGCCCGCGAACTCGAAACGCCCTCAGATAAGCAGGGTGTGGACAATTCCGCGGACGTGCCAGCGGAAACGTCAGCGCAGCCCGTGCCGGAGCCGCCTGTCCCACCTGTGTGGCAGATCGTGCTGGCAGCCATTGCCCTGCTCGGCGCGATCTGTATGGTTCTGATGCGTCAGGCAGCAGCCAGCCGCTGGCGTAAATAACAATGCAGGAAAAAGGCGACAGTCTTTTCGCAAAGCGAGCGACTGTCGCCTTTTTTAGTTAAGTGTCATAATTAGCGGGATGTCTGACACGGAATACAAGTATTGTCCCCGGTGTGGAACGTCTGTCACTCACAAAGAGCTGTTTGGGAGAGTTCGTGCGGTTTGCCCGCAGTGCCAGTGGATTCACTTTATAGACCCGAAGGTCGCGGCAGCTGTGTTGATCGAACACGAGGGGCGCGTGTTGTTGGTGCGGCGCGCGGGCGAACCATTTCGGGGATACTGGACTTTACCGGCGGGGTTCATCAACGGGGGAGAAGATCCGGCAGAGGCTGCTGTGCGCGAGTGTCTGGAAGAGACCGGGCTAAGCGTGCGCGTGACACGGTTGCTGGATATTATCTCCGGCAGGGAACATCCGCGCGGTGCAGATTTCATCATTGTTTACCAGGGGGAAGTCGTGGGTGGTGATCTGAGACCAGACGATGACGCAGATGCCGTCGAATGGTTCGAACGTGAGCATCTTCCCTCGCTTGCTTTTCGGGCTACACAAATTGTGCTGGCACGTGATTTTCATGTATCTTCTGATTGATCCCTGAATCACTCGAACAATTTTCAGCTACAATTCGGTCTAATATAGCGAACCATCTATTCAATTCTTTGTGGAGGCAACCCATGAAAGAGAAAAAGCCACTGGACCCTGCGCGCATGGAAGTGGTCATAGCAGTTTTGATTGCCTTGGTCTCATTGACGACGGCGCTTGCCGCCTGGCGCACAAATATCGTCGGTTCGGCGGCGGCAGAGGCGAACCGCCAGGGGTTACTCGATGCTCTCAAGAAAGGCGCAGCGCAAAACGAGAGTTGGAACAAGCTGTATGAAGAAGCCGGCTATACTGCTACGTTTGCCATGGAAAGCGCTGCCGCGGACGCTATGGAGGCGAGCAAGGAGGAATCACTCCAGGCGGCTGCAAGAAATGTACGTCAGTATCTCCTGCCAAGTCTGCAACTGCTTTCTGAACCGTTAGGCACGCAGAAAAAGTATTTGAAGTCTGATGGAACGTATGACTTCGAAAAACGCCTGGCAGATTTGGAGGCGGAAGATCCGGACCTGTTTGCCCTCGATCCAGCTGCTTCGTTCGAGCTGGCGGACCGTTAT
The DNA here is from genome assembly GCA_035248745.1 of Anaerolineales bacterium. GTDB lineage: Bacteria > Chloroflexota > Anaerolineae > Anaerolineales > Villigracilaceae > Defluviilinea. Next base: position 4,251 of record DATFHE010000054.1, read on the forward strand.
GCTGCTGAACAGCGCTGGCTGACCATCGGCACGGTATTGCTGGCGATCAGCCTATTCCTGCTCGGGTTGGCGGAGGTCTTGCCGGGACGGGGCCGCGCCGCCAATCTCACGCTTGGTCTTGGGGTCTATCTTATAGGACTACTTTTCATCCTCGTTATAGAAATCACCGCGATCTGGGGCCGTGGAGGTGTGCTGTGAACGGACCCACTGCTGCTCCCGATCGCTTCCGGATCTTCATCGTTGCTTTGACCCTGCTAAACACTATCTTTGCCGCAGCTCTTTCTGGCTTGCAGGTGGATGCCAATATTCGCGCCGACCAGTCCAACCGTGATTCGCAATATTATGCCCTGCTTGCTTCCAATGAAGTGATTCGTTTCGGGCACCAGAGCGCCTACGACTTGAAGCTGTTCGCCACGACGGTCAAGGATGCGCAGCAGTCCCTGGTGATGCAATTGACGGCTTTCGAATTGGAGGAGGCAGGGGAGAGCGAAAGCGCGGCGGCATTACTCAGTCAATCCGAGGTCGCCCAAGCGCGTTCGGATCAGGGCAGCGCTTTATCGATTTTTTATACAGACCCGCGCTACGCGCCCTCCGAACCCGATGGCTTGCCGAATTCAGACACGTATATTACTGATTTGAGCAAGGTTGCCAACGACTTTGTTACCCGGCAAAATGCAGCCAGCGATGCATATCACATTTGGGATAACAAAGCGGATGCGTATATTGCCGTGCTAAGCATCCTTGCGATTGCGTTCTTTCTGCTTGGCCTCGCGCAGTCCACTGTACGTATGCGTTTCTTCTTTGCCGTGTCCGCGCTGGCAGTGATGATCCTGGCCGCCGTCTGGACGGGTTTCATCCTGATCTCCTGAAAGTGCTACAATAAAAACGATGGCTTTCGAGGTACGTCCCTCCCCTTTAGCCGGTCGCTGGTATGATGCCGATCCCGAAATCCTGGCGCGCAGCGTGGATGGATATCTGGATGCCGCGCAGTTGCCTGCGTTGGATGGGGAGGTGATTGCGGTCATCGCGCCGCATGCAGGACACCTGTATTCTGGTCCTGTCGCGGGATATGCCTTTGCTGCCATCCGGGGGCGAAGCTTCGACCTGGTCGCCGTCGTCGGTCCGATGCACCACCCGTACGTACAGCCGCTCATTACCACAGCCTATGACGCTTATGCTACGCCGCTTGGCGTTGTGCCAGTTGATAAAGATGCACTGCGTGAGCTGGATACGATTTTGAAATCGGAGTTGGAGTTTGGTCTTTCGCCCGTTTCCCGTGACCCGGAACATTCGCTCGAAATCGAATTGCCGTTTTTACAGCGTGCACTCTCCTCGGAATGGAAATTATTACCGGTTATGGACCGAGCTCGCGAGCCGCGGGTCTCACAAGCCTTGGGTAAAGCCCTGGCGCAGGTCTTACGGGGCAGGAATTTTGTCATAGTCGGCAGCACGGACTTATCTCACTTTTATAACCAGCAAACCGCGCTTGCTTATGACCGCGCCATGCTCAAAGCAATCGAAGATTTTGACCCCATGGAGGCATACGACATGGAACGTGCTGGCAAAGGCTTTGCCTGCGGACTCGGCGCGTTCACAGCCGTCCTGTGGGCTGCGCGTGAGCTCGGCGCAGACAAAGTGAAGATATTACGCCACGCCACCTCCGGCAATGTAACGGGAGATTATTCGTCAGTGGTGGGGTATGCGGCAGCAGTGATTTTGAAAAGCAGCTAACTCACCACAGTTTTACTTAACTAAAAACAGCGCAGACGAAAGTCTGCGCTGTTTTTGTAAACTTGCTTGTTAGTCCAACAGTTCTTGGGGAATATTGCCGCCGTTCGCAGCGACCCTGCGCATGACCTCTTTATGAAGCCAGGTGTTCATGCGGGCGGAGTCGCCCATCACATCTTCCGGTGCATTCAGCTCTTTTGCCAGTTCGACGCGCGCCTCATAGCTGTTGTCCAAATCAAGCAGGGACAGGAGATCTGAGATGGACTGCTTCCAGTTCAAGCCGGTCCCCTTTGCTTTGTCTTCCAGCATAGTTCTGACATCCACCTCTGACATTGCTCGGGGCGCCGCAGTGGTTGGTCTGGCAGGTGCAGGAGAGGGGTCATGTTTGACTGCTGCATTCTCCTGCTGCCGCTTGTCGGCGACACTGGTCGTCGTACTGACGCCCTTGCTTGATGTCGGCGCTGTTCCGGTTGGCTTA
>DATFHE010000055.1:0-3056 GCA_035248745.1 Anaerolineales bacterium
GATAGATCGAGCAGAAGATGTGTTGAACCATCTTCCTTTGCCTGGCGGGCGCGGTCCAGAAGTTCCGGTTCCGTATTTCCGTGAAGATGGCCATTCAAATGCAAAATAGTCACTGGCACATCTCCCTGAATTTGTGAGGACGTGATATTCAGTTCGCTCATGTTCAACGCTCCTTGGTTTCCCGACTTTACAATTGTACCGCTTGTCTCAGGAATTACCTGGCGAACGGATTATGGAAGAACAAATATTTATGATGAATTGCTGGCGCTTTCGCTCTTGCGTTCCACATTGACCCACATCCGTTCGCCGTCTGTGGTGATCTCGACCCAGCCGTTCTGGTCGGTGCGCAGCAGCTGATAATCCTTAATCGATTCGAGAACTTCACGATCTGGCATGCCGTTTTCATCTGCGGCGCTTACACTCAGCAGGACCAGTTCCGGGTTCAGGGTCGTAATCCACTCGGGTGGGTTCGATGCAGAATAACCGGAATCCGCCAGAGAGAGCAGACTTACCGGACCCACTCCCGCGCCGCTGCGTAACTCATCCAGCGCCTCAAAACTCATACCGATGGGCAGCAGCGCGCGGAAGTTGTCCCACTCGACCAGCAATACCGCGCCACGCGGACCCGTTGTCAGTACACGCAGGGTGGCGCCGTCTCCCAACTCTAGCAACTGCTCCGGTTCGGCATTCAGTACACTGATATCGCTCACAGCCAGATACTCGTTCAACACACCCGAGGAGAATGACGCCTGCGTGTTCCCACTCCATAATACGGCATCCGGTGGGTACCGCTCGATCACGCGCGGCAGTGCCGCGATGTCTTCCTCATCCGTCCCGGCGACGATCAACCAATCCAGCTTGCGGTTGAAGGCAGGCAGGCGCCGCCCCAGTTCATCGGCAAGTGTCGTTACGCTTGGTCCGCCGTTGATGAGGACGTGTTTACCCGTCGGCGTTTTGATGAGCACCGCGTCGGCAGAGCCGACATCTAAAAATGTGATGTGCAGGCGTCCGTCTGGAATGGTGGATGCCGCGCGCCAGATAAGCAGTAAAGCGAGCAGTAAGACGACCACTCCGGTGCCTGCGGGAATTCTCGACCGGTCCTGTTTCATAGCTCCGAACCACTCCTTGATCTGCGCGCTGCCAAAGGTCACCGCGAAAAGCACTAGATAAAAGAGAATCACAAACCAGATGGATAGCTCTCCCAGAAATATGGTGCCGTGTGGCACACGATCAAAAATCTCCACTATGCGGATGGTGTAGATGACGAACGGCCACGTGACCCACGCCGCGATTTGCCCGAGCGGAAACCAGACCAGGCTGAGCAGGACGGCGAGTCCGCCCAGGATCATCACAGCGGGCTGTGCCGGGAGAATAAAGGGATTGGCAAGAAAGGAAACGAGAGAGATCCGCTGGAAGTGATACGCCATGATGGGAATTGTTGTGACTTGCGCAGCCAGCGTCAGCAGCACAAATTCGGAAAAGAGTGCGGCAACTCTTTCGGCAGCGGAGGCGGGGAAGTATTTCGTGAGAATGCCGTTCGCAAACTGTGAAAACGGATCCGCATACAGGATGAGACCGAGTGTCGCAAAGAACGAGAGTTGAAACCCAACGTCCCAGAGATAGAGCGGATTCCACAGACACATGAGCATTGCGACCGCGAGCAGGGTGTTCAACGCCGCCTGACGCCGCCCCACCTGTTTCGCAAAAAGAGCAAGGCTGCCCATGATCGCTGCACGCACCACAGCCGCACTGCCACCCACCAGGATCGTGTAAAAGACGATTCCAATGATCGCCAGAATTGTGCCGCGACGGGGTCCCACAAAACGGCTGAAGAGTGTAATAAATAACCCTGCAATAATGCTGATGTTAAAGCCCGAAATCGCGATAATATGAGCCGTGCCTGTATTCTTAAATGCCTGCTGAAGCTCCTGTGTTAAGCCCGTATCCACGCCCAGCAGAATACCTGCCATCAAAGACGACTCAGGATCTGGAAACAGACGATAAACATTCGCAAGCGCCTTTTCCTTGAAATCGTACAATGCCATATACACCGGACTGCCACCTCTGCCCGGAAGAACTGTCACTTCGGCGCTGGACATATACGAATGAATGTGCTGCGCCGCCAGATAATCTCGATACGAGAAATCTTCGTTTTCCGGCGGAGTCTTAAGGCTGCCGCGTACCCGCACAATGTCGCCGTAGCGGAAGGTGAGATTGTTGGATACGCGCGCCAGGAGCAATCCGTTGGCGGGCAGCTCGCCATCGCCTGTGTCCACGCGGGTGACATTCAGACGCAGATTGGTGTAATTATCCCGATAATCAGGAGGTTCCGCGACTGTGCCTGTCACAAGCATGTCGTAATCACGGTCATTATAGAAAGCGATGTGAAAGGCGTTGAAGTTGGGAACTGAAGATTGATAGCGCGCCGCGCCCAGGAACAGGGCGAGGAGGAGGACGAACGTAAACGGAGAAAAGAAAAATGGTAACGAAGGAAGCCGGCGGGAGAGAATCCGTGAAAGAATGATCAGAACGTCAGCCGCAATGAACAACACGACCCAGATAAAAATGTGCAGAGATACCAGGCTGCCCAAAATGATTCCCCCCAGAAAGGCAAGTGAAAACCAAACCAGCGGAAGCCGTGTGGTCAGTTGTTGCTGTACACGGCTGAAGGGAGAAGGATTCGCCGCCTGCATAGGTGTCTTTCATCATAATAGCATAGAATTTAGCCGGTAGGATACAATTTCCTCCTGCGTAACGTTATGAAGCACAACCCTTTTCTCTTTTTGCTTATCGCTGCACTGGCGCTTATTATGTTTGCCATTGCCCTTTATCTTCCCACGTCCCTTCCCGCCCATTCCGATTTCAGTGCCCTCTACAACACAGATCTGGCGCTTGTCCATCGTGTTCCCATCTACGATCTCGAACAGGTGGAAGCGCTTGCCGTGCAATATGCGGGAATTCCGCCGGAAAAGTTCTTCCTGGCACGCTTTCCCTACCCTCCCTGGTATGCGTTAAGCACCTTCTATCTCGGGATGATGCCCGCCAAAGCCGCCGCG
>DATFHE010000056.1:0-6860 GCA_035248745.1 Anaerolineales bacterium
GTTTCCCGCGCCGCGAGAACGAAAAGGACGAAGCCTGGGATCGGCGTATCCGTTCGAAGTACGTGGATGTGTGCCGGTTTCTTCTTCCTGCCGCTTCGCTGGCAAATGTAGGGATGACGGCAAATGCGCGCGTTCTTGAGAACATGATCCGTAAGATGCTTTCGCATGAACTGGCGGAAGTGCGGCAGATCGGCGAGAAGGTCAAGGAAGTGGCTTTGGGAGAAACGCCGACCCTGGTGAAATACGCAGATGCGGCGCCATACTTGGTTGAGACTTGCAGGGAGATTAGAGAACTTAAGACTGGAGATTTGAGGCCGGATACCCAGGATGAGCACTGGTGCAATCTTATTGATTATGATGAAGCTGGCGAGAAGAAAGTCCTTGCGGCTGCACTGTATCGCTTTGGCGAGATGAGTTATATAGAAGCATTGGATTATTTTGAGTCCCTGGAAGACGACCAGAAAGCAAGCCTCGCAGAGTCCTTGCTGGGACGCTTAGGCAAATATGATATCCCTTTGCGGGAATTGGAATACTCTACTTACACATTTGATGTAGTCATGGACCAGGGCGCGTATGCTGAATTCAAACGCCACCGCATGATGACGCAGACGCCGCAGAAGCTGACAACGCGATTAGGATACGCAACGCCTAGCCTAATCACAGAGGCAGGTTTTGAATCCCAATATGAGGCAGCCATGGACGCTTCTGCGAGGATGTATGAAAAGCTGCATCAGGAGAATCCTGACGTGGCACAGTACATCGTGCCCAATGGTTTTAATCGCCGCGTGCTGGCTCAATTCAATCTGCGAGAAGCCTATGCGTTCTGCCAGTTGCGTTCCGCGGCAAGTGCGCACTTCTCGATCCGGCGCGTCGCACAACGGATCTACGAGGAAATGGCGCGAGTCCACCCACTGTTGACGAAATACATGAAACTACATGATGAGACCTGGCAGGGCGTGGAAGAGGGTTATTTTACAAAAGTTTGATTTCTTGTGACATAAACGCTGACGGCAGACCTACAGTCTGCCGTCAGCGTTTATCTTTAGCCCCTGATCAGTATCAACTCTCGCTGTGGTTCGCCGATGTATTCTGCCCCGTTTTCGGTCATGATAACGTCCTCTTCGAGAGCGACATAGCCATAATTTGGCACAGCCAGGCCAGGCTCGATCGTGAAGACCTGCCCTACCTCCAATTTGAGCTTTGGATCGTCACCGTACTTTTCCCATAACGGACCCAGTAAGGCGCCGCCGTCGTGCGCCACGCGACCGAGCTGGTGACCAAGGGCATGCTGGTATTCCGGGTAGCCTGCATCCACCAGGATTTCGCGAGCGATCACATCGATGGAATTGCCGATCGTACCAGGCTTCATGGCTTCCCGTGATTTTTCGATGGCGGTGCGAATGGTGATGAAGCCGCGTTGCACTTCCGGAGGAGCTTCTGTTTCGCCATCGCGCAAAACATACACGAGGCGTTGAATGTCGGAGCAGTAGTCTTTGTATTTCACACCGAAATCGAAGTGGATGATGTGCCCGGGCTCGACCTTGATCTCGGTAGGTCCATTATGCCCAACGGATGAGTTTGGTCCGCTGTTGACGGCTGGACAGTTCTCTGCGGGCCAGGCAAGCCCTGCGCCGTACTCCTGTGCAAGCTGGTGCAGATATTCGCTGATCTCGATTTCGGTCATGCCCACTTTGACGAAATCGAAGGTCTTTTTATAAATTTCATCCGTAATCTCAACAGCTCTGCGGATTCGCTCCAATTCCTCCTGTGTTTTGCGTCCGCGCATCGCGTTGATAATTGGTTCGGCGCTGACGAGTCGATCTACGTAAGGCGTCTCTTTCAGGTAATCGTACAGGATCTCGTACATGGCATGGGTCAACCCGTCCGCGTGGACGTTGTTTTTTGAGGTGTTCACCGCGATCTGGTTCGGGTTGAGACGTGTAATTGTATCTCGCAGGGGTCTGCTTACGGCAGTGTCATACCCGATAATGGAGTCGAACACATGGGTTCTTGAAACAGAATCCTTTTCCAAATTCCCAACAATGGCAATCTTCTCACCTTCGCGTGTGAGGATCAGGGCTGATGGCCAGGTGAGGTCATTTGGACCGATCAGAAAATCCAGCATCGGGTCGCGCACACCGCTCGTCTCACGGACAAAAGTGAGCCAAAGATCGGTCTGCTGTTCCTTGAGAATTTCTATCGCCTGATTTACTTTTTCCTGCATGAGCGTCATAAAGCCTCCTTTTGAAGAGCGGGGCGCGCGAGGCGTCCCACTTTACGCGGTTCTTTTACGAGAAAGACAAGGATCATGATCATTACGACAGATAGAACACTGGACCATCCAAATGTGGTGATGAAGCCCTGCGTATCTGCGATCCAGCCACCGATGAGTGGGGCAATAATGGTTGCGGGAGCTGTAAGCGTCTGCGCGAGACCGATATAAAAAGGGCGCTCACTTTCACCACTGAAATCTACCGTCATTGTCATCCCGTTCGTCCAGATGGACACATTTGCAAAGCCGGTCAGCACAAAAACGGGGAAGAACCAGGCAAGCGATGGAGCAAACCATGCCAGCAATGAACTCAACAGCGCGGACGCTGCGCCGACGATTAGCATGAGACGATGTCCCACGCGGTCTCCGAGCCAGCCCATACTGGCGTTGGCAATGGTTTGTGAAACCGTCAGGGTGGCAGTGAGATAACCGGCTGTGATGGCATCCATTTGAAAGTGGCGCAGTGCATAGACAATATAGAACGCAAAACCCATGGTAGCAAACTGCGAAAGGACACGCGCTGTGAGGAACCAGTTGAAGTTTCGATCACGCTGCAAAATCCGCCCGATGCCGTGCCAGAGGGGAGGCGGGTTTTCTTCAATGACTTTATCATAATCGGCAGGTTCACGCGTCGACGCAAGGGCGATCCACGAAAAGGTAAAGAAAAAACAGGCGATCAGAAAACAAGTGACAAAATCGAACGGTGAGTCGAACGCATTCAGAAGGTATCCGGCTGTCACGGCCGCGGCGCTGATCAACAGATTTGCCACGGCTGCCTGCGTGCCAAAGAAGGTGCCGCGTGACTCCGGCGGCATGATTTTCGAGATCATGCTGGTCCACGGGTTGGCGGCGAAACCCCCGCCCAGGCCCTGCCAGGTAAGCAGAATAAAAGTGATCACCAGCCCTGCCTGCAGACCTATTTTCGGCAGCAACAATGCAACGACGGCAAGCCCCAGGAAGGGGACTCTTTCGTGAATGCTCATGAGCAGCACGGTCCGTTTGTAGCGGCGCTGGCGGGCGGTATGGTTGGCGGTAAACAGCTGGGGGAGCAGCCAGCCCGCTGCATGGATGGCAGGCACGAGCCCAATGAGTGTCGCGGAGTCTGTCATCGAAGCGACAAAGAGGGGCAGGATCGTCCCGAACGAGGCGAAGCCGACCGCCACGCCAAAAAGACCACCATCCAGCAGATTGACGGTCACGTTATAGCGTAAATGTTTACGCGTAAATTGTTCGACGCGGGTGAGGGGGAGCATAACTGATTCTACCATTTGACGTACGTGACCCTTACAGAGTAACCGGCATATAAGCTCTTGACAGAATGCAGGGAAGGAGTAAAATAAAAACGAACGTTCGTTCATTTTTGGAGAAGTGATGCAAAAAGAGAATCTCAAAAAAGGTGAAACGACTCGTCTTGCAATTGAAGACGCCGCGCTGGAGTTGTTCATGGAGCAGGGCTATCATGCCACTTCCATGCGGCAGATCGCTAAGCGTGCAAACCTTGCACTTGGTGGCATCTATAACCACTTTGCAAATAAAGAAGAAATCTTTGAAGCGATCATCGTTGATAAGCATCCCTATCGGCGAATTCTTCCTGCCATCCTTGCCGCAGAAGGAGAGACCGTGGAAGAGTTTTTCAAAAACGCCTTCCATATTGTCACTTCTGAACTCGCCGGGCGCCCCGAATTTGTGAACCTGATGTTCATCGAATTGGTGGAATTCAAAGGCAAACACGGCGCTCTGTTATTGAAGGAAATCGCGCCAAAGATCCTGCCCGTCTTCGAAAACGTGATTAAGTCACGCAAAAACCTGCGCGTGACCAACCCGGCCTTGTTATTGCGCTCTTTTATTGGGATGGAAATTTCTTATCTCATTACGGAAATGATGATTTCCAATTCGACGATCCGCAAACTAATGCCCAAAAATATTGAAGATGCATACATAGACATTTATTTGCATGGCATTGTAAAGGAGTCCATATGAACTCGCGCTTAACATCCATCATTCGCAAAGAGTTCATCCAGATCTTCCGCGATCCCCGCACATTGGTGCTGGTTATTGTGATGCCGATGCTGCAGCTTTTCCTGCTGGGTTATGCGGCAACGACCGATGTAAAGAATATATCACTTGCCGTCTGGGATCAGAATCAATCTCAATCTTCGCGAGCTCTGCTGGATGCCTTCCGGGCGGCAAATTATTTCAGTATTGATTATCCGGTGGGCTCGGGGGAGGAATATAAGACTTTGATCGAACGGGGAAAGATCCGTGCGGCGCTGATCATTCCACCGGATTACGAGATTCGCCTCCTGGAAGGGACCGCACAGGTTTCCCTTGTGCTGGATGGTTCTGACGCCACAGTCGGTGGGACGGCCTTATCTACGGCAAGACTGATCGGCCAATCGTACGCAACCAAAATCATGACAGAACAAGCCGTACTCACAGGGCGACCATCCTCTTTCAACCCTCCGCTGGATGTGCGCACCCAGGTTTGGTACAACCCTGACCTCATCGCCGCCTATTTCAATGTGCCCGGCGTTATTGGCATGATCCTGTATTTCATAACCACATTGCTGACAGCTTCCTCCATCGTGCGGGAACGGGAACGCGGCACGATCGAGCAACTGATCGTGACGCCCATCCGATCGTGGGAACTGGTGGTGGGGAAGATCCTGCCCTATTCCATCCTGGCGTTGATCGATATGGTCGAGGTTCTCATTATCGGGCACTGGTGGTTCAAGGTCCCGATCAAAGGTGACTTGGGTCTGATCTTTGCTCTATCGGGTCTATTCCTCATCTCCAGCCTGGGAATTGGCTTGTTCGCCTCTACGGTTGCCAATACGCAACAGGAGGCGTTCATTACGGTCATGGTCACGATGCTGCCCAGCATTTTCCTCTCGGGATTTTTCTTCCCGATTGAGGCGATGCCGAAATTTCTGCAGTATGTGTCTGCCATTGTGCCGCTTCGTTATTACCTCGTGATCATTCGAGCGCTCTTACTCAAAGGAGTGGGTTTGAGCGCGCTGCAAAATGAAGTGATTGCGCTGATGATCTTTGCCGTCGTTATCATGGGCATTGCAGCCCTGCGCTTCCGCAAACGTCTGGACTGAGTTCTCTTCAAGGAGTTCACTATGCAACACAAGCTTCCTCCCGTCCCTGTTCGTATCCTGCTCGTTCTGCTTCTCCTGATTGGTGGATATTACGCGTTTCGTTCGCTGCAGCCAAAAGAAAACGGCGCGCTGTCTGCCTCCGGAACAATTGAGGCAACGGTTGTGAACGTCTCGCCGGAGATGGCTGGCAAGGTGAAGGATGTTCGCGCGGACGAAGCACAAGCGGTCAAGAGCGGAGATCCACTTCTTACGCTCGATGATAGTCTGTTGACCTCACAAAGGGCTGTAGCGGTAGCTCAACTCGATTCGGCGAATGCAGGAGTCCAGTCTGCGCAAAATGCGTTGGAAACAGCTCAGGCTCAGTACCAGATTACACTGGAATCTTCGCTTGCACAGGGAGAGAGTACTCGTCTGGAAGATTGGTTCTCAGACCCCGATCTCTTTGAGCAGCCGGGCTGGTATTACACGCGCGAAGAGCAGATTCAATCGATGCAGGCGCAAGTGGAAGCGGCTCACCAGGCAGTGGAAGATGCCCAAGCGCAGCTTGTCAGTGTTACGCAATTGCTGGAGCAGGCAGATTTTTTGAAGGCTGAACAGCGCCTTCTGGATGCCCGCCTTGCATATCTAATCGCACAGGATGTCAATTATCATGCCCAAAATTCAGCCACCGCCGATACTCCTAAGGGACTCTTCAATCGTACGCATTGTGGAACCAACGCAGGCTATTTTGTCGAGAACGCCCGCCTGACAAACCTGATTTACAAATGTACCGGGGATAAACATCTCGGAGGCGCAGGCAGTTCTTTGTATCGCGGCGCGCGTGACGAATTGGAAGAGGCACAGAAAACCTACAATGAACTCCTGGATACCGATGCTGCGGATGCCGTGCTTCAGGCTCGTGCAGACGTATCTGTTGCGCAAGAACGTTACTATGCTGCTCTGGACTTCCTGCGTAATCTGCAGACAGGCGATCAATCGACGGCTGTCACGGCCGCGCAAGGCGTGGTGGATCAGGCGCAGGCAGCACTCGAACAGGCACAAAAGACAGTTGAACAATCGCAAGCCAGTCTGGATCTGCTGGATGCACAAATTGCCAAGCTGGTGATCTATGCGCCCATCAATGGCTCGGTTCTCACGCGCAATGTGGAGCCGGGTGAATTTGTACAGCCCGGCGCTGTGGCATTTGCACTGGCGGACCTGAACAAGATCACGATCACAGTGTACGTTCCCGAAGATCGCTACGGGCAGATTTCTCTTGGACAGCAGGCACAATTAACCGTGGATTCCTTTCCCAGCGAAACGTTCAGCGCAGAGGTCATTCATATCGCGGACCAGGCCGAGTTCACGCCGCGCAATGTCCAAACCGTGGAAGGACGCAGCTCAACGGTCTATGCAATCAAGTTGAAAGTGATCGACCGTGAAGGCAAATTGAAGATCGGCATGCCAGCAGATGTGGTTTTTGGGTAATGTGTAATTGGTAATTA
>DATFHE010000057.1:0-2607 GCA_035248745.1 Anaerolineales bacterium
ATCAAGCGTGCCATCTTCAAAGGCGGAGGTGCCGTCTGCCAGGTAATATTTATCGCCTTGTACGGACGCGACCGTAATCGTCCCACCCGCGAACCACGGACGATGCAGCTTTGCCAGCGCTTCTTTGCGGGCGATCAACGCACCCACCCCGGTGGGGTAGCCAAACATTTTATAAAACGAGATCGAAACAAAATCCGGCTTGACCTCGCTTAGATCCAGTTTACTGGTAGGAACAAACGCCGCGGCATCCAGCAATACATCCCAGCCGTACCGATGTGCCCGCTCGATCCAGTCCAAGGGGTGTTTGACGGAGGAAAAGTTGGATTGGGCAGGGTATGCAAAGAGATTTTGACCGCGTTTGGAGGGGCGCGCAAGTTCCCGCTCCAGCTGGGAGTCGTCCACGCGCATGTCTGGCAAGGCGATCGGAATGTACGTCACTTCGGCTCCGCGGGCGTGCGCGAACTCACGAATACCGTTCACCGAATTGTGATTGTCAAACGTCAGAAGATAACGCCCGCCTGGAAATGGATATGACTCACCGACAAGCTTCAATGCGCCGCTGGCGTTGGATGTGAAGATGGCGAGATACTCCTCCGGGTCAGCATTGAAAAATTTCAGAACATATTCGCGCGCATGTTCCACCAGCTGCGTTGCTGACTGTGACGTGGGGTTGCTGGAGTGCGGGTTTCCGAACACGTGCTCGGAGAGCAGCTTATTGTGACGACGCAATTGCGACTCGGCATACAAGCCACCACCCGTGTAATCCAGATAGATGTGCCTGCCAAGATCGAGGCGTGCATATTCACTGGCGCGTAGATCGTCGATCAGGTTTGTGGTCGGATATGCGGGATACGCTCGTAGAAACGAGACAAAGTCAGGGTCGGGATTTGTCATGCCTTCCTCCGGGTTAATTTAACCACAGAATCATCCTCTGGGTGCTAGGCAATCGAAGCCCAGCGATACATCGTCTTCCATTCTTAATGAGGAACTTGCTTCGCGGAGTTTACACTGAGCCTGTTGAAGTGCCCGCAACGACATGATGAAAGGCTATAATTTATAATTGCCCTATGCCTCGCATTTGCATCGTACCACGCGTGGAAGGAACTGGCGGCGTGACCTCGTTCCGGCTCAAGTTTGAAGACGGACTCCGCGCCCGCGGGGTAGATGTGACGAACGACGCCTCGCAGTCTGCAGATGCTATTCTCGTGCTGGCAGGGACCCGGCATATAGTCGCCTTACGAAATGCACGGCGGCGCGGCATACGGATCGTACAGCGCCTCGACGGAATCAACTGGGTGCATCGCATTCATTGGGCGGGGCTGCGTTATACACTCCGCGCGATCTACGGGAACCGAAACCTTTCCTGGATCCGGGCGCGGCTGGCTGATCATGTAATCTACCAGAGTCAGTTTGTGATGCACTGGTGGGAGGATTGGTACCGTCCGGCGCGCGTGGCTTCTTCGGTGATTCTCAACGGCGCGGACTTAAATCGGTACACCCCTCATGGATTACACGAGCGCCCTTCCGGGCATATGCGTATCCTTGTTGTGGAGGGGAGTCTGGCGGGCGGGTTGAACTATGGACTCTTCCATGCTGTATCTCTTGCAAGTGCGCTCTCGAAAACATTCAAAATCGAATTAATGATCGCGGGTCAGGTCGATGCGCGGACAAAAAATAAGTTGAACGCGCAAACTCCGTTTCGTCTTCAATTTATGGATACGGTGCCACGCGAACACATTCCCTGGTTGATGCGTTCGGCTCATGCCTTGTTCTCCGTCGAAGTGAACCCGCCCTGCCCAAACTCCGTCATCGAAGCGCTGTCCTGCGGGCTGCCTGTTGTTGGTTTTGATACAGGTTCACTTTCGGAGCTTGTCCGAGGAGACGCAGGACGGCTCGTGCCCTATGGCGCTAATCCATGGAAGCTGGAGTCGCCCGATATCCGCGCGCTGGCAGATGCGACAGCAGAAGTTCTGGATGACCAGCCTCGTTTCCGCTCTGCGGCGCGCGAACGGGCGGAGACGCTGTTAGACGTCGAGCACATGGTCGATGAATATCTCAAGGTGCTACTGGAATAATACGCTGGTTGAGAAGGAGCCCTCATGTCCAATGAAGAAGTCATTGCGTTTCTAAAGGTCCATTTGCAATCCATTCAGGAGAACGATATCCAGACGTATCAGGAGACCACCGACGAAGACCTGACTCTTTATGAATGGTGGATCACGCCGCATCGCATCGATGGGCTGCCCTTCCATGAATTTATGATGGCCTCAAATGCCGAACGAGGCACGGTCTTTGGCGCGGAGGGACAAGCGAAATCTCAGACCCGGTTCGATCTGTCGAATCTACACATCCAAAACTATGGCGATACTGCGATTGCAAGTTATACGCTGCTGATCAGTACCGCTTCAACAGAAGGCGTCAAAGTCGCTTCCCATAACGAAAGCCGGGTGATCGTGAAACGCAACGACACATGGAAAGTCGTCCATGTGCATAAATCGCCCGCCTGGCAGGCTCCGCACATCCCTGCATGAATGTTACCTCTTCGCCTTCCTCGCGCAGTTATGATTTTCTCTGGATGAGCCTGGCGTTATTGGTTCTTTTGCCAAT
>DATFHE010000058.1:0-8425 GCA_035248745.1 Anaerolineales bacterium
TGGACAATAGCTGGATTTCTTTAGTGAAGAAGCTCGTCTACCTGGGTATGGCTTTCCTGTTCTTTTTCGGCGCTGGCGAAGAAATAAGCTGGGGGCAGAGGCTCCTTGGGTTTCAAACGCCTGAGCCGTTAAGTCAGGTGAACCGGCAGGAGGAGTTTAATCTCCATAATCTAAGTGCCTGGGAAGCCAGTAGCTTTTTTGATCCCGACCGTTTATTCGATATTTTCTGGTTCTTATTCGCTGTGGTGACACCCGCTGCTGCTCTTGTGCTGCCATCCTTTAAGAGGATGGTAGGCAAATTTATCCCTATTATCTTTTGGGGGATTGGTTTGTTGTTTCTGTACAACTATCTTTGGGCAAAGCTGGTAAAAAATCTCTTTGGCGCAACCTATGCTTTTCAAGGGATTTCTTTCGCGCAGGCGGTGCAGGAAATAAAGGAGAGTAATTACGCGATCATTTTCATCCTGGTGGGATTGTACGCCATCTGGGATTTGAAAAGATCGGAACTTTCATCATGAAACAGTGATTGCGATGCGAATTGGCACAGGCGTACACGCCGCGGCAGGGATCATTGTATTGTTTTTACGTATCCCTGTTTCGCTCACTCCCTGTGACAGGAATCAAACGAAAACGCATTAACACAACCCTCAATGGAGTCTCTTTGAACATGAAGCACTATAAACCCTCTACTATTTTCGTGATCGCTGCCGCAATATTCCTTGGCATCACATTCCTGCCCCTCTTTGCCAGTGAACGCATTCTCGATCTTTTCGGGCGGGAGGATGGTGTCTTTGAGACTCTGACGGTTATTTATTTATTTCTTATTGCTCTGATCTTTGCCGCTGCTTTCTTTCGTTTTCGGAGTACTTCATTATTGCTTAAGCTGTCTTATGCCGGGCTGTCTTTCCTTTTCTTCTTGGGCGCCGGTGAGGAAATTAGCTGGGGCGAGCGGATCTTTCACTGGGATGATCACAACTTTATCCGGGACGTCAACGTGCAGGGCGAACTCACTCTGCATAATTTGAAGTATTTCCAGGGTGAGGATTCCATGATTCCTGTGAGTGCTTCGCAGTTGTTTACCGTGTTTGCTTTTACCTTTGCAGTGCTGATCCCATTGGCTTGCACCATTTCTCCTCGGATCAACGAGTTCATAGCACCGCGCTTTCCCGTGTTACCTCTGTATCCCGGGGTGTTAGTGGTGATCACGTATATTTTTCAAAAGCTCATGCTGAGAATCCTGCCCTTTTTCCCAGGGCTCTATCAGCACCCAACAATGCCCATACCACAGGGTGTGCATGAGATACGCGAACATGGGTATACGTTTGTCTTGCTTGCTTCCGCTATTATTTACTTTGCAAGGGAATGGGCTGCAAAAACAGCAGCGGACGGTCAGGCAGTTCGCAATTACACAGCCAGTCCTGATTCCATAATGCCTGTCGGCATGGAAAATAAAGGAGAAAAAATATCGGACGCCTCGGTATAGATCATTGAGACTTTCGTTGACTCCTCTTTGCGTATATGAGAAACAAGAGACGAATTACCTGGATTGCCGCGGTTGTGATCGGTTTTCTTTTGCTGGTTCTGCGGACTTTGCAGCCAGCCAACCGAGATGGAGTCGTTACTGAAAACGTGCAAACCCCCGCGGGAACCCTGCCATCTTCCACGCCTGTTCTTACCAGGGAACCTAATAATGCCTCCTGTGAACGACCGTATCCAGATTCGTCCATCTGGAATGTTCCGATGGATTGGTCCGTCGCAAAAATTCACCCAATGAGCGATTTGATGATGCGTGCATTTTTTGCGTCTGATGATTGGATTGGATCAGATACCACCAAGTACACACCGAACATGTACTGGGTCTCAGACACTACTCCGCTCATGCCGGTGCGACTACTGAAGAATCGCTTCCGGGATGCGATCAACGATAAGCAGCTGCAATTCGGCGACCCTGCCGATGTTGTATGGATGCCGCTTCCTCTGGATGCCCACCCTGCCGTGGGGACCGATGGACAGTTAGTGGTGATTAACGTCGATACCGGTGAAGAATGGGGCTTGAATGAAGGCTTCGTAGATGGCGAGGGAAACTGGTTTGCCAATGGTGTCTATCGCTACCATATTGAAAACTCTGGGATTCCGCCTGAGGGTTTCGGACAACGCGGGGCAGGGATTGGCCAGTTGGCTGGGATCGTGCGGCGCTGTGAAGTGGATCGCAGCTACATCGGACATGCCGTGACTCTTGCCTATGATTATCCCTGCAAGGAGGAAGTTTGCCAGCAAAATGGCTGGCCGGCTTCGATCCCTCCCTTTCGAAAAACGGATGGCAGAGGTACCTCTGCCTACGACATTCCTGAAGGCGCGCGGCTTGCCATTCGACCTGACGTGTCTGAGGAACAGATCGTCGAGGTTTGTGATCGAATTAAAGGATGTGTCGTTTGGGCATTGAATATGCAAGTGTATGGCGGTTTTATTGTGGATAATAGCGATCATCCCAAGACCTACGCCGAAGGAGACTCAACCGCAAATTGGGAGCCATCGGTATGGACCCGGAACATGCTCCGCAGTATTCCACCAGAATGGTATGTGGTAATCGATTGGAATTACCCTTCCACAAAGGTGCAATAGATGAATGCCCGGGAAAAGATCCTAAACCTGCGCAGCAGACTAGACTCGGCCTATATTCCTGCCCTGCAAAGGGCATACTTCAGGTGGTTCGGACACCGGGTCGATCAGAGATTCGTGATCGTCGGGAATGCCCGTACCGGATCAAATTATCTTCTGGATGGATTAAAAAGCTCTCCCGCCATACGGATGTATCACGAAGTCTTTGCATTGCATAACCGCGAGATCGGAAAGGATTTCGAGAAGATTCTTTCGACACTGTATCAGTATGAAAGCAAGTCCACCAAACTGGTTGGGTTTAAGGTTTTCTATAACCACCTGACAGATGAGGAATGGAAAAAACTTGTAGCCCTCAGGGATTTGAAAGTTATTCACCTCAAAAGGTGGAATCGTCTGAGGACAGTTATTTCTCTTGAAATTGCCTTCAAGACCGGGCAGTGGACAAAAGCAGGCAACGTGGGAGAGCCCAGAGAGAAACGGATCATGCTCGAGCCCTTGAAGTTAATCAAGCAACTGGAGCAGATTGAAGAAGGTGAAGCGGCCACCCGAGTCCGTTTTTGTGATCGGCAGATTCTGGAAATCACGTATGAAGAGTTAGTCCAGTCGTCCGGCGAAGTATTTGGGTCCGTTGGCACATACCTGGGCGTTGACGGCATTGACCCGGGTAAAATTCGATTGAAAAAACAAAATCCGGAACCTCTCTCAGAGCTGATTATGAATTATGATGAAATCGAGTCCGTCTTAAAGAATACTCGGTTCGCAGAGTATCTCAGCAATGGCTCTGCGTGAAGAATCAACCCAGGATGCGAATAGGCTTGCCTGTTAAGCAGGTTCTCGGAAAAGAGTGAGCGATGAATATCACCAAGAGTGACCTATTTTATGTTTTGATGAGTATTGTAGTCGCTGCTGTCGGTGTGGTTGCGGTCAGCAATCCAAACAGCGACATTGGTCTTTACGGACTGATGGGTTTAGGGGCAATTGCCGTAGTCATGGCAATCATCATTAGGCCCAGTTTAGGCGCGAATATTCTTGTTTTGGCGATTTTTACCAATATCTCAGATCTGCTTACAAAGCAGGGATATACCGGCAATACAGGCATCATTAAGCCTCTCGTTATTGTCGTCGCAGGCGCACTTATACTGCGTTATTTCTATGCCGGCCAGATTCCGATCGGGCATTCGAAGACGGCAAAGGTTGAATATTTGTTGCTGGCATACTTTATGGCTGTGATTGCGTCGTTTCTTGTGGCCTCCGATAAAACCATAGCGACGTCGGAGATCACAGATTTAGGCAAGGACATTGTCATTATTTACTGTATCCTGTTTGCTTTGCGGCAGGCTCAAACATGGAAGCAGACAGCCTGGCTCATGATAATTACGACAGGTTTGTTATGCTTGTTGACCATCTATCAGTTTGCCACAAATAATTATGAGCAAACCTTCTTCCAGTTGGCTTCCATTCAAATGGATCGCGCTCTTGGAGCCTCACCGACCCCACGCGTAGGAGGTCCGATCAATGCACCCAACCTTTGGGCACAGGTACTTGTTGCTCTGTCCACGTTAATCGTGTTCCGGCTTTTTCACGAAAAACAGTTGCTGAAAAAACTGACGGCAGCTCTGGTCTTAGGCATCATTCTATATGTTGTCTTTAATACTTACAGCCGCGGTGCTTATCTGGTGTTAGCCATCAATGCGGTTCTTCTATTATTCGAGTTTAGGAAACAATTTAATCCGATGATTCTGATCGGGGTCGCGATTGTCTTGATTTTGACAATTCCATTTTTACCGGCAACGTACCGTGACCGTTTTACATCTCTATTTGTTGTGGGAGACGAGAACGGAATCTACCAGGATACCTCACTGCGAGGTCGCAGCAGTGAAATGCTGACCGGGCTTGCGATGTTTACAGAGCATCCCATTCTTGGAGTGGGGGCGGGGAATTACAAACCCAATTATCAGCGCTATGCTCAACTGATCGGAATAGAATTTAGAGCGGAGGCGCGCGACCCTCATTCTCTCTACGTCCAACTGCTGGCAGAGACAGGAATAATAGGTGCCGTTGCCTTTGTAGCGATGATCATTTTCCTGCTCGATGCACTCAACAAGGCATGTCGTGCCCTCGAAGGGTGGCCTCAGCTCGCGGATTGGCTGCCATGGATCAGTTCGATGCGGTTTGTTATCGTATCCTACCTGTTGACTAGTTTTTTCCTGCATAATGCCTATATTCGGTATCTCTGGCTCTTCATTGCGATGGCATTAGCCGGAATTCAAATTACATACACGATGCTGAACAATGGCGAACGGAACCTGTCTATTGAGGCACGACGCTGATGGACTCTCCCTTGCCTAGCAGGCACAGCGGGCGTGAAATTGCCCATAAGACCGCCTGGGGATTTATCTGGAATTTTTCCGCGTATTTTCTGGGAAAGATCATTGTTTTAATCACGACCGCGATCCTCGCACGCGTGCTCGCAAAAAGTGATTTTGGTCTGGTTGCGGTCGCTGTCGTAGCGATCAATTACCTTTCGGTCCTAAAGGATTTGGGGCTCGGCGTAGCGCTGATCCAGCGTAAGGGAGATGTACAGGAAGCTGCAAACACGGTCTTTACCATTAACCTCCTCCTGGGGCTTGTGTTGTCGATCATCGTTATTCCTTTGGCGCCTCTTGTAGCTGCGTACTTCCGTGACCCACAGGTGATCCCCGTTCTGCGGTGGATGGGAATCTCCTTCGTCATTAACGCCCTTGGATCAGTGCATACTAACTGGCTGGTGCGTGATCTCGATTATCGCCGCAAGCTGGTGCCCGAACTGGGCAGCGCGCTGACAAAGGGCATCGTGTCCATTGGTATGGCATACCTCGGATACGGGGTTTGGTCGCTGGTCTTCGGGCAGATTATCGGTGCTGTTGTCTCTGTCATCCTGGTTTGGATCATCCTTCCGTGGCGCCCGCGCCTCACACTTGACCGGAATATTGCTGGCTCGTTCATGAAGTTTGGCGCTTCCGTGACTCTGATCGACATTATTACGCAGATTACAGACAACATTGACTACGTCATTGTAGGACGGTTCTTTGGTCTGGTCCCGCTTAGTATTTACACCCTCGCCTATCGTCTACCGGAGATGCTACTCATTGGAAATCTGTGGGTCATGGGAGGCGTTGTATTTCCGGCGTTCTCCAGTATTCAAGATCAGCCCGAGGAACTGCGTCGCGGCTTTTTAGCCTCGGTCCGCATTGTAGAGCTACTCGCTGTACCCATCTGCCTGGGCTTGTTAATAGCTGCAGACCCAATCGTGCGCGTGGTGTTTGGCGATCAATGGCTGGAGGCGATCCCGATTCTGCGCGTGCTTGCCGTCTATGCCTGGGTTTACTCGCTCGGCTATCACGCCGGTGGGCTCTACAAAGCGATTGGTCGCCCAGACATTTTGTTGCGGCTTTCTTTATTAACGCTGGTCATCATCATTCCATCTCTTCTCATCGGAGCACAATTTGGCATGATTGGCGTAGCGGTTGGCCATCTTGTTGCCGTGTTGATGCGACGTCTCATTAGCCTGTGGCTCGCGACGCGTTTTGTGAATGTCTCGATCAAGGATATTTTTGGGGAATTACGCTCCTCGGTAATTGCGGGGATGGTAATGGCGCCGGTTGTCCTTAGTGTCTACTACTTGGCAGCCGACATGAATCCATTTCTACAATTGACTCTGATCATCCTTTCGGGGGCCACCAGTTACTTATTGGTTTTGTGGGGGATCGAAAAAGAAAATCTAGTGCGGCTCCTGCGTCTGGTCAAAGCCTCTGGTGCATCCGCGTAAACCATGGAAGAAAGCGATATTTCCCAGCACCGTTATATCTTTGTGTGTGGACTTCATCGCAGCGGGACCTCGGTGCTGTTCCGCGCCTTACGCGATCACCCCGAGGTCAGCGGGTTTCAAGGTACGGCATCGCCAGAAGATGAAGGAATGCATCTTCAATCTGTCTATTTGCCTTCTGGTCGTTATGGCGGCGCGGGTGCCTTCGGGTTTCATCCCGAGGCGCATTTGATGGAGTCCTCTCCACTTGTGACGGATGCGAACCGCAGGAAGTTGTTTTCCGAGTGGAGCCGGTATTGGGATCTGAGTAAAACTTATCTACTGGAGAAGTCGCCGCCAAACATTATTCGGACGCGCTTCCTGCAAGCCATGTTTCCAAACTCTTATTTCATCATTATGCTGCGGCATCCGCTAGCGGTGTCCTATGCCACGCAGAAATGGTATCGCAAGTATAGAATCAACTGGCGAGGTTTCCCGCGTATTTTCGAGCACTGGCTTGTCTGCCATGAAATCTTTCAGGAGGATCAAAAGCATCTACGCCATTCCTTTGTGGTCCGATATGAAGAGCTTGTCGCCGAACCTGTCAAGTGGGTGAATGAGATGTATCAATTCCTGGGACTGAATGATTATTCGATGAACCAAACGATTCTCTCCGGGGTCAACAAGCGCTACTTTGACCTGTGGCAAAAAGACCTTTCCGGGTTCTTTTCGGGAAAGGCAAACCAGAAGATCATTGAGCGCTTTGAGCCGCGCGTAAGATGCTTCGGATACAGCCTCATAGATTTGGATTGGATCGGACCAATCACCAACTGAACCATGCAGCCTCCTCTATCTACTGTCGCATCGTCCCCTCCGCGGGTTTTTAACTACAGCCTGGATTGGCGTTTTCTGTTGCCGGTAGCAGAGCTTAATAAAGGACGTTTTCTCTTTGAGGAGAATACAGATTTTAGCCAGACTCTTGAGCACGTAGGTGTTCACACGTCGCAGCGGTTTTCTTTTTCGGATCTTAAGAACCGTAACGGTAATCGCTTTCCGTTTTTAGCCATGCCCTTTGGCTTGCCAGTAGGCTGGGTGGGTACTCGAAATGCTGATCAAGTCGAATTCTATTCCTCCATGAGTCGTTTTATTGACCAGGGTGGTTATTTGTTAGTCGGATTTAACAATAGCCTGAATTGGCGTGCTCATCACAGAGCAAAATATTACCCTTCCACGCCTCAGCGCGCCAGGAAGGAATTAATCCAAGCCGGTTATAAATCCGTGGAGATATTTGGGGTACTATCAAACCTGCAGATCCCAGAATATATGTTTGAACTCAATCCACGAACCCTGCGTTTTGCACTTCAAAACCGTTTCCGGCGAAAACCGGCAATCTTGAGAACTCTGCGGGTGCTGTCCGGAGTAATCGGCTGGAAGCGCCTGTCGTATTTTCTGCCGTGTTATTTCGCAGTTGCCACTGCCTGAGCTATGATGAAATCATTCCTCGATGAGCTTTCCGATTATGGCGCTTCACTGTCAGAGGGACAGCCTGAGCTTTTTTCGGCGCCACTCCATTGGGTCAGCCTTGCGAATGGAGATGCGGACTTTCACGATAACGTGATTTTCTTTGGCTTCGATCAGCGAGAGTCCGATCCTGTGCTGGTTGCAAAAGTCCCTCGGCTGGTCAGGAATGGCTGGATGCTCAGAACGGAGTACGACCGCCTGTTAGAGTTGTGGGACTGTCTGGGTACGGCGGCTGTGAACTATATCCCCAAGCCTTATGCGCTTCCGACTCTGCAGGAGAGACCTGTGCTGCTGATCTCTTACGTATCAGGCGAGAGTTTGACGCGCCTGTCACCCAAGTCGTTTTGGGCAGACAGCGGAAAGGTTACCAGGCTGGCACGAGAGGCAGCGCGAACCTTACGCGATCTCAATCGGCTGACAGAGCGATCTATCCAGTCCTCGGATTTATTCGAATCGGATTTACATGCGAAAGCAGATAAATTTCGTGAGTTATTTCAGCTC
>DATFHE010000059.1:0-3695 GCA_035248745.1 Anaerolineales bacterium
CCCTGTCAGCTCATTCGGCTCGGTGGTAATGATGGTACAGGATTTCACCAGCGAGCCATCCGGGCTGTTCCACGAGTCCCACAAGCCTGCGAATGCAAAGGGCTTGCGGTCTTTCATGTGGATGAAAAACGGCGTTTTGCCTTTTTTTCCTTCGGCGCCCTTCCATTCGTAGAAGCCATCGGCAAGGATCAAACAACGTTTGTACTTAAGGCTGCCACGGAACGCTGGTTTTTCCTCGAGTGTTTCGGCGCGGGCGTTAATCATGCGGTTGCCAATGCTTGGGTCCTTCGCCCACATGGGGATCAAACCCCACACGAAAAAATCTGCCGTGTTTTGATCATCATTCGGGATAGCGAGCACAGGCTGCGTCGGCGCAACATTGAAGCGCGGCGCAAACTGTTGCGGAAAGGCATACGAGCTAAACGTTTCCTCTACCTCCGCGGGGTTAACGGTTAATGTAAATCGTCCACACATGGTCACTCCTTATGTCAAAATTATTTTTAGGGCATGTTTGGTAACGTCTTATTTTACCCAAATATTTGTATTCCATCTTTCTATTTTTGTTTTAATGTTCTGAAATCCCCCGCGCGTACGGTGACACCAATGGCATCGAGATGCTCAAGGAGCGCCTGCGCGTATTTACGGCTGGTATTGAAAAGATCGCGTACTTCGCTGAGTGTGATTCTCCCCTTTTGCCGGATTTCTTGTTGAATCGTACCGACCATATCCTCATAGTCCTGTTTGCGAAAAATAACATCTGACGAAACTGCTACCAACCTGGCGGATTCCATCAAAGCGTTCAGGATTTCTTCATTTATCTCAGCTTGTACTTCCCTGACACTGGGCGGGCTGTAGGGATTCTGCTCAAACTTTTGCAGCAACGCCTGGACCTTTGCCTGCTGGCCGGTATCAAACCGGACCTCATGTTGGGGTTTGGCGATAAGAGTCGAGTGGTCTGTGAGAAGACGATCGGTGATCTCCTTGCTGAGGATGGCGTTGAATGCACGCGTGGAAAGTTTCAGTTTGCTTTTCAATTCTTCGCGTTGGATGCCGCGCCGCAATGGGTAATCCCTGTGATAGGACTCCACGATTTGTAAAATCTTTTCCTGCCATGCATTCCACTGTGGGCGCGCAATGAGGAGCAGGTCACTGGCAGGCGTTGGGGTTCCTTCTTCCAGCAATAGGAGGGAGCCAGACTCCAGCAACTCTGTCAGGGCAATTTCTGCGCTTGACGGTTCGAGCCGTGATCGGGTTACCACGTCCCTGATGCTTGCTATATTTAGAGCGAGTGCGGAGTCGAGTAATATGTCTGCCGGTGTTCCCTGGCTCAGCGATTCGAGAGACCGTAAGATACGTTCATCGAATCGTTTGTGGCGGACTTTCGGTTGGTGGTCAACGATGACGCCACCGCCCAGTGTTTCCCCAGGCGAAGGTTGACGCAGGATATATCGATCCCCGCGAACAGCGACGATGGGGTGGCGCAGTTCGAGCTGAATCCAACCTTCCTCGCCAGGATGGAGTTCTTCTGCTCCGAGCAGTCGCAACGTTGCGATCGTCTCACTCGCCCCTGCGAAGAACTTTACTTCGATGTTGTGCTTGAGCGATGACGAAACATCTTTGAGCAGGCGGAAGCGCGCGTCGACTCTCTTCGTGACTTGATATTGATTCGGGTGGACAACGACTTCGCCGCGTGGAATGGATTCCGTTTCAACACCTGAGATGTTCACGGCTGTTCGTGAACCGGGACGGGCTATTTCCTCTTTCTTTTTGTGGGTTTGCAACCCGCGAACGCGCCCGCGCTGACCGGATGGCAAGATCTCTACTTCGTCGCCAAGGGTAAGGTGCCCGTCGAGTAGTGTGCCTGTCACCACCGTTCCGAATCCGCTCATACTAAAGACTCGGTCGACGGGGAGACGGGGGCGGTTGAGGTCTGGGCGAGGAGGTTTGTCTCTTAATAGAGATTGGAGATTGGAGATTAGAGTGTCGAGACCAGCTTTTGTTCTGGCAGAGACGCGAACGATGGGTGCCTCAGCCAGGACCGTCCCGCTCATGGCGAAGCGGATGTCGGTTTCGATAAGATCCAGCCAGCTTGGGTCGGGGGCGAGATCGGTTTTTGTCAGGACAATGAGTCCTGCAGGGATTTGTAAGAGATCCAGAATTGCCAGGTGCTCGCGAGTCTGGGGCATCACACCTTCGTCAGCAGCGATCACCAGCAACACCGCGTCAATTCCCCCCATCCCGGATAACATATTCTCTATGAAATCACGGTGACCGGGCACATCCACGATCCCGACCTCTTCGCCGTTTGGAAGAGTCATCCAGCCGAAGCCCAGTTCAATGGTCATCTCGCGTGCTTGTTCTTCTTTGAGACGGTCTGGATGTGTACCTGTGAGCGCCTCGATCAACGTTGATTTACCATGATCGACATGACCTGCTGTACCAATAACATGCATTTCTAGATTTCCTAATTAACTACAGTCTCTTAGCGGGGATAATAAAGACACGGAAACCCGAGTATCAAAACTCCGCGGTTCCGTGTCTCCATGGTGAAACCCGTAGCGGTATTTATCTACCTTTCTTACTATTCACTTTCTTGCCATGACCCATGATGCGTTCGTACGCCGAGAGCCATTCGTGGGCAACGTTCATCAATTCCTGTAGCTGCTGTTCTGTTGCGTCGGCGGTCTGGTGCAGTTGGTCTTGAAGAATTTGGATGGATTCATCCAGAGGCGGGATGCGTTCTTCCAACTTCTGGAGGGCGCGGTTCAAATCTTTTGTACCTTCATTCTGTGAAAGGGTATAGCCAATCCAGCGTTTCTGGTCATCGGCTTTGAAGGTCACCCATTCCTGACGCAGCCGGTCTTCCGAGAGACGCTGCATTTCAGTCACCTCACTGATGCGGCGCTCGAGCTTAACATTGAGATCGTTATAGCTTTCCTGGGCGCGCTTGGCGCTGCGCAGCATTTCTTCCAGCGCCTGGACCTGTGTATCAAAGGTTTGTGTTTGTATCGTGATGGAGTCAAAGCGCTGCTTCCATTCCTTATACATGCGTTCACGGTCGAAATGGACGAGTGATTGCTGGTCGATAAAGGCAATTTGTGCAGCCTTTCGATCTGCTTCGGATTGAACCAATTCCTTGATGCGCATGTCCATATTTTTCCAGCTATCGGAATTCAAGTCGGCTTTAGCTTTCGCCTCTTCAATGCGTTTGCGCAAGGCCGCGATCTCACCTTGCAGGTCGGCGACGCGTTTCGCTTCCTGCTTACGGTTCTCATCGAAGGCGTGCTGGACGATGGTGGCTTCCTCAGCGGCACGTTTGGCAGCCTCGATCGGCGGTTTCAGCTCCTGAATTTCCTGACGCAGCCGATTCTCCTCCAGGACGCGGGTCTTGAGATCG
Organism: Anaerolineales bacterium; assembly: GCA_035248745.1. Lineage (GTDB taxonomy): Bacteria > Chloroflexota > Anaerolineae > Anaerolineales > Villigracilaceae > Defluviilinea. The sequence continues at coordinate 3,398 of DATFHE010000059.1, forward strand.
CGCTTAATGGGTGGGAATTCGCTATCCAGCGTTTGCCTGAGTTCATTCAGCGTTTTGAGGATCGGTTCAAAATCCTTTTCATGACGCTGTGTAATTTCTTTTTCCCGTTTTTGAAATCTCTTTTCGATTTCATCGATCGCCTTATTCATATCTTCGCGCTGTTTCTTAAAGATGGCGTCAAATTGATTGAGACGCGAAGCAGTATTCGCAACATCTGCAATTTGTTGTGGGAGCGGTTTGACCTGTTTTGTAAGGGTTTCTATTTTTCCGTCCAGCGCGATGATCCGCTCCTCAAGCG
>DATFHE010000060.1:0-6235 GCA_035248745.1 Anaerolineales bacterium
CAACAGGCGCTCGCGGGTCACTGCTTCATCGGGGTGCGTCATCAAATATTCCAGCACCGACAAGGCTTTGGGTGTCAGTTCAATGGTGCGCCCGGAAAGAGTCGCGCGGCGGGCGCGGCGATCGAGTGCCAGGTCGCTGGCGGTCAAGAGCCACGCGGCAGATAGGGAGCGCTCGCCAGGGCGCGCACGCCGTAACACCGCCCGGATACGCGCCAGTAACTCATGGGGATCAAACGGCTTGTTGAGGTAATCGTCTGCGCCTTCTTCGAGAGCCAGGGCACGCTCGGAGGCTTCTCCCACTTGGGTCAGGAGGATCGTCGGCGTCCAGATTTTGGCTTTTCGCAGGCGCCGCAGGGTTTCGCGTCCATCCATGCGCGGCATGAGCACATCGAGGATAATGAGCTCAGGATGGTGTGCCTGTGCTTTTTCCAGCGCACTCACGCCATCCGAAACAACCAGTACGTGGAAACCGGCGCGCTCGAGGAACGGTGCCAGGCTGTCCGCAATGGTGGGATCATCATCAGCAAGGAGGAGGGTGGATCGATTGGAAGACATGTACAAACAGTGCTTACGAAAAAGGGCCTGGCCCATACGGACCAGGCCCTTGGTCACAGAGAATGGAAATACTTACGAAGTAATTCTGCTATAGGTCGCCATGGTCGCATCGATCACAGCCGACTCAGCTGTCTTGTCGAACTCCGGCGGCGGGGTTGCATAGTTCCCGCTGTTGGCAGAGTGCAAGACAAAAGCCAGGCTGATGCAGGCATTGTTGTAGACCGTGGAATAGGCAGCCCAGTCGTAGCGGTTTCCCGCCGCGGCACCCTGCCCGGTTTGCTTGGTGAACGCAATGTTATTGATCGTTACATTCTCCGTGATTAGCGGATTATCGACTGCCGGACTTACGCATGGATTTACGCCTTCCCTCACATGGATCTGGATAGTTTTGGACAAAAGATTTGTCCCGGCAGTCAAGATCGGCAGCGAGACCTGGCCAACAGTATCAGATTGGCTCACGATTTTCGCGCCTGAGGGAAGGCTAAACCTAAAATTATATGTTGCGTTTTGATAGTAACCTGTTGTCGCGCCCGTCGTGGATGTGGGCGTTGGTGTTGCGCTTTCAGCCGGAGCACCGGTGTTCGTGGGACTCGGGGTCTCGCTGGGCACAGCGGTGGTGGGCACTTCCGTGGTCCCTACAGGAGTTGTAGCAACTGGAGTCGTCCCAGTTGTGGGAACGCCGGTCGTTGGCACTACAGTTGTACCAGTTGTGGGCACAGCCGTGGTCGGAGCAGCGGTTGCCGGGCTCGCCCCAGCACGATAGATGTGAGGCCCGACCCACAACGCGCGATCACCCGTTGCCACGCCAGCAGCTAATACGGTCAGGATGAACTTTACATCCCTACCTGCCAGCGGACTTAAGTCTACATCCACGGTATAGAATTTACCTTCGTACCGTTCCAGGAACGGACCCCAGAACGTTCGAATCGTGCCGCCCTGCTCGTAATCGAGGCGGAAGGCAACATAGCAGTTCGTAGCGTTGTATTCGCAGTTAATCACCGAGCGGAAGCGGTCACCGTTCTGGACCTGGAAGGTGGGGAAGAAGCCCTGGATGTATCCGTTCTGCACATTCTGCGGGAATGTGATAATGCCAGGCCGCGAGTCAGTGGCTCCTGATTCCAGCCGGGGATTGCTCACCTTGAGAACGAATCCTTTGGCATCACCATCGTTACCTGGGCACTGGGACGCCGGGATTTGCCCGGCACCCGTATACCATGTCGCAGCACAGGCGTTCGTAGCGAAGTCATATGCTATGTTGGCACCAGGCGTTGCTGTGGATCCACCGGGTGTGACAGTTGCACCGCCGGGAGTCACAGTTGGACCAGACACGCGGATATCCACCCACCAGGGTCGGTTTGCCTGTGTGCCGATGCCAAAGAGCTGACCGCTGGCATTCTTGAACATCCAGTTCCCACGATAGGAACCAGCGGCTGAGGGCGCCGTCATTTCAACAGTGAAGTCTGCTGTTCCCCCGACGGGAACATCTTGCGCGAATGTCAGAGACGCAGGCGCTCCCATCTGCTCGCCGTTATAGAAAGCGATTTGATAGGATTTGGTCCAGGCACATGTACCGACGTTTCTGAGCCTCCAGGTCTTGGTGAACTTCTGCCCCGGAGACATCACCGTGCCATCCGGAATGGTAACGTCGGCAACGAATTGCGCTTTGTCACATGTGGAGGGTGAAACGGTTGCGGGACCAGAGGTTTTCGTCGGTGTGGCGGTGGGAGGTGTGCCTGTCACCGTCACTACAGGAGTGACGGGCGAAGCTCCGGGACGCGCGATGACTGGGTTCCCCCACAACGCCCGGTCGCCAACAGGGTCACCCCATGCCGAGACGTACAGAATAAACTTAACACTTTGCCCCGCCAGTGGGCTCAGGTTGAGGTTCGCGGTGTACGTCCAGCCTTCAAACTTTTCACGGAAGGTCCAGAAGGTGCGGATTGTGTTACCCACCTGATAATCGAGGCGGTATGCCACATAGCAGGATGTTGCCCCTGCCTGACAGCCCACGGTTGCCTGAAAGCGGTCGCCGTTCTGGACGGTAAATTCCGGGTAGCTTGCCTGGATGTATCCGTTTGTGATCTGGTGAGGAGAAACGAGTAAGCCGGGCTGCGAGGCGTTAACGCCACTTTCAAAATTGGGATTGTCCAGCTTCAGCGCAAACCCTTTGGTATCACCGTCGGTGCCAGGGAACGAAAGCCCACCCGCCCCGCTCGACCAGGTTGCTGAGCCTGCGTTTGCGGTGAAGTCATAGGCGACACCGCCGGTGGATGTGCCATTGACATTGATCTCCACCCACCAGGATTTATTGGCATTGACACCGATTCCGAACAAGGTTCCGGCTGCATTCTTGAATTTCCAGTAGCCAATGTAATGACCTGCAGTATTGGGCGCAGTCATATCCACAGACACGTCAACCGTCTGCCCGGGTGCAGTGCTGGATGGTAAATTCACCGAGGCGGTGGAGCCCATCTGCGTCCCGGAGTCGAACACCATCGTGTATGAGGTGCTCCAGGTACAACTGCCAACGTTTTTCAAGCGCCAGGTCTTTTTGAACGTGGCTCCGGGGTCATAACGCGTACCATCGGGGACAGTTACGTCGGCGACGAACTGCGCCCGATCCGTACATGCTTGCGCAGCAGATGCACTTGCGGGCATCGCCGCGGCAGGTACGAACGACAGCACCAGCGCGACCAGCAATAGCGCGGATGCAGCTTGCACTTTCCATTTCATAGGTGCCTCCTCCGTTCTCTAGTCTTTCAACTTATTAATACGTTCACATAATTGCGGAAGTTCCCGTGACCCCCGCGCAAAACCACGCGGGACTATTGTCAACTGGCGATTGGGTCTATGGTCTGCGTTGGCTATACGCCTCTAGTATAATCTTTCTTTAAGGATTGTTCAATATCCTTTAATGACTCTTTTCTCCTTATAATTGACTTAATGCCCCGAACCATTCTTCATATCGACCTGGACGCTTTCTATTGCGCTGTCGAAGAGACCTATAATTCCGCGCTGCGCGGCAAGCCATTTGCCGTGGGAGGCAAACCGGAGGAACGCGGCGTGGTCGCTTCCTGCTCGTATGCCGCCCGGCGGATGGGCGTCCGCTCGGCAATGCCGATGGGGAAAGCGGTGCGCCTGTGCCCAGGGTTGATCATTGTCCCTTCACGCCACAGCCTCTACAGCGAAGTCTCACGTCAGGTGATGGCGCGACTACACGACCTCACAACCCTGGTGGAACAGATCTCCATCGACGAAGCCTTTCTCGATATCAGTGAGGTCCCCGAAGTGCCAGATGTGGTCGCGCACCAATTGCAATCACGAATTCGTGAAGAATTGCAGCTCCCCTGCTCGATCGGCATCGCCTCCAACAAAATGGTCGCTAAGATCGCGACGGAGGTCGGGAAGAGTCTCGCCCTGCGCGAGATCAAAGCGAAGGGAGAAGCAAAACCACCCAACGCCTTGACCATTGTCCCGCTGGGAGAAGAAGCTGCGTTTCTCGCGCCTCTACCCGCAGACATGCTGTGGGGCGTCGGGCCAAAAACCTCCGCCCGTCTGACCGAGTTGGGAATTTACACGATCGGTGACCTGGCAAAATGGCCCGAGAGTGAGTTGATTCGTATGTTCGGCGAGAATGGACGGGACCTTGCCAGACATTCCAAGGGAATCGACGATCGGCCGGTCGTCACCGAACATGAGACCAAATCCATCAGCCAGGAAATTACCTACTCGAAGGACATCCGTGAGGATGCGGTGCTGTATAAGACTTTGCGGGAAATGTCTTCCGAGGTTGGGAAACAATTACGCAGAAACAATCTGGCTGGAAAGACGGTCAAACTGAAACTCCGCTGGCCCGACTTTACGACGTTAACGAGGCAAACAACCCTGACCAACCCCACAGATCAGGACGAAGAGATCGAGCGGGTGGCGCTGGAGCTGCTCAAAGCCGTCCGCAAGCCCTACCAGGCTGTCCGGCTGATCGGTGTAGGGGTCACTGGGCTGGGGCAGCCGATCCGTCAACTGGGCTTGTGGGATGCAGACTCCGAGAAAGAACGCAAGCTACAGGGCGCAGTAGACCAGCTTCGTGAAAAATACGGGGACAACATTATTCAGCACGGCGATTCTTCGTAACGTTATAATGCCAACATGTCTATAAAAACCACATCCATTTCCCTCAGCACACAAGGCAATGCCGATGTTCGCGATATCACCGCTGAGGTTGCTCGCGGCATCCTGCAAAGCAGACTCAAAGACGGTATAGCCACCATCTTCTGCGCATCCTCCACATCGGCGCTGACGACCATTGAATATGAAAGCGGGGCTGTCAGCGACCTGCGCCGGCTGTTCGATGAGATCATTCCCCAAAATCGAGAGTACGCCCACAATGAGCGCTGGCATGATGGCAACGGTCACAGTCACGTGCGCGCTGCCCTGCTCGGACCTTCGCTTACCATTCCATTTGTCGATGGGCAAATGACACTCGGCACATGGCAGCAAATTATCTACGTGGATTTCGATAACCGCCCGCGCCAGAGGAAATTGATCTTACAGCTGGTCGGAGAATAGCATTGGTCTGCTATTATCATACGGACAAGCCTGCCGTTGGACTCTGCAAATACTGCCAGCGGGGATTGTGCTCCGATTGTGCCTCACCTGCAGGCGACTCCCTTGCCTGTAGAGGCTTGCACGAAGAGCAGGTCAGGGCAATAGAAGCGTTGCTGCAAAAGAACATTTTGCAGTCGAAACGCGTCGGCTCCGATTACTTACGCAACACGATATTCTATGGGGTTGTGGGACTTTTGTTTTCCGCGTTCGGAATTTCTCAACTCCAATGGCTGGGGCTACAGGCGGTTGTGTATCTGATGATCGGGATAGCGTTGCTCTGGGCATCGCTGGCGAATTATCTGGAGAGCCGGAAGTATAAGTAATGGGGACCTGGATTTCACACCTGCGCATTGCCGAGAACCTATTACCTCATTTTCCAGATGTAGATGAAGTCACGTTCACATTCGGCAACCTCTCCCCAGACTCCGGTATTCCCAACGCAGATTGGACAGAATTCGACCCGCCTAAACAAATCACTCACTTTCTGCGGAAAGGACAAGGGGAAGAGTCCATTCACGATCTCGTCTACTATCAACAATATCTGGCAACGATCAAACAGGAAGAGGATATCCAGCGTTATAGCTTTCGCCTTGGCTATTTCTTTCATTTGATCTGTGACATACTCTGGGCAAAGCGGGTGTGGGAGGCAACACAGCAACAGTTCAGACCCTTGTTTGATAACGACTTCAAGAAAGCTGTCAGTCTTGTCAAAGATGACTGGTATGGGCTGGACCAGTTGTATGTGCGAGATCATCCAGAGCATACCTTCTGGCGCGTGATCATGGCGAATCCTTATCCTCCTTCCTACTTGCCATTTGTAAAAAATGAAGCCCTGCATCATCAATATGATCACATCCGCAAATTTTACAGCGAGCAGAAAGACCAATGGTTTTTATCGATTCCCTATCAATATCTCAACGAAACTACCATGACCCGTATTGTGAATGAAAGTGTTGAGGGGGCGCTGATCGTCAACGAAAAAGTAAGGGAGATGAAAGACCTCGATGGGCTGGTGAGTAGCATCAGTCTGCTGCCTGAGTCGCTACTCCTACCCTACAAAGAACCCTTGGGGAAT
>DATFHE010000061.1:0-2994 GCA_035248745.1 Anaerolineales bacterium
TGGTATAGGGATAACGGTTGAGGATCACATAGGAGCGCTCGCCGCGGAACGCAATCAGATTCTCCGCGCTATCTTCCTTCTCCTGGGCATTGCAAAAGATACACCCATCTTCTCTTGTACTATTTTCGATGTATTCCATACGCCACGGGGACCAGATGTGATTCATGAGGGATGATTAGTAAATAGGAATTTGTAAGTAGAGGACGAGAAAAGTACTGGGCGAATTGTAGCAGAGAATCCGGCTTTCCTCTTTTAACTTTCTCTCTTATCCTTCCGCCTTCAGCGTTTTTCGATTATCCTCCCACAATGCAGCCCATACTTTTTCCGCAAAGTGCACAGCAATGGACCGTCTCCAAACTAACGTTCTACATCCGCAAGCTTCTGGAAGAGGACGAAATCCTTCAGGACGTCTGGGTGCAGGGGGAGATCTCGAACCTGTCGCGGCCGGCTTCGGGTCATATCTATTTCACGCTGAAAGATCCGTCCGCCGCGCTGCGATGCGTGATGTGGAAAACGAGCGCTTCTCGCCTCAGGATTCCGCTGCAGGACGGGAAAGCCGTGGAGATTCATGGCAGGATCGGTGTTTACGAGGTGAGCGGGCAGTACCAGCTTTACGTCGACCAGATCCGACCCGTAGGGGAGGGCGCGCTCTATCAGGAGTTCATGCGGTTGAAAGCGATGCTCGAAGCCGAAGGGCTTTTCGCTCCCGAGCGCAAACGGCTGATCCCCATGTTTCCGAAAAGGATTGGGATCGTCACCTCAGCCACCGGCGCGGCGCTACGCGACATACTCAACACCCTGCGCCGACGTTTACCATTGGTGGAAGTCATCCTGGCCCCCTCACCTGTACAGGGAGTAGAAGCCCCACCCGCGCTCGTCAAAGCCCTTCAGTCTCTGGTGCTCCAGTCTCCAGACGTCATTCTCCTCGCGAGAGGTGGCGGTTCCATCGAAGACTTATGGGCCTTCAACGACGAGCGGGTCGTGCGCGCGGTGGCGAATTCAGCGGTTCCAGTCATTTGCGGGGTGGGGCACGAGACAGATTTCACCCTCTGCGATTTTGCCGCCGACCTGCGTGCCCCAACTCCCACCGCTGCCGCGGAGCTCGCCACGCAAATCACCATGATCGATCTGCGCGCTGCAGTTGTCAGTCTTCGATCTCGCCTCAACTCGGCAACCCTCAATTTGATCGCTGAACAAAAGTCCTCTCTCACCTCCCTTGCCTCAGAGCTTCGTTACGTTTCACCCGAGCGCCATATCCAGTCCGGCCGCCAGCGCGTGGACGAGTTAACGCGCCGGGCGCGTTCCTCCCTGTCCCAAGGGATGCAATTGAAATCCGCGCACATCCAGGGGATGCGGCACAGGCTCGAGGCGCTCAACCCTATGGCGGTGCTCAGGCGCGGCTATGCCGTAGTGACGCGAAATGACAATAATAATGTTGTATCACGCGTGGAGGAAGCAAGCGAGGAAATGAGGGTCAGAGTCAGCAATGGCGAGTTTGAGGTGAAAAAGCTCGATCATCGTAAATCGTAAATCGGAAGTTATTGGAGTTCTTATGCCCAAACCATCATCTAAAAAGACAGAAAAAGCGGTCGGAGAATTAACGTATGAGGAAGCCCTGGCAGAACTGGAGGAAATCGTTTCTGCGCTGGAGGGCGAACAGAACCAGCTCGACGAGTCGATCAAATTGTTCGAGCGCGGACAACAATTGGCGGCGCACTGCGGCGTGCTCCTCGAAGCCGCCGAGCTGAAAGTGAAACAGGTCGTCGGCGATGAGGTAATCCCCTTTGAGGAACTCTCGGAATGAATGTCTTAGCCGTGTTCCAGAACAAGGCACTCATCGCAGGGTTGACTGCATGGGCGGTTGCACAGGTGATCAAGATTCCGCTCGATTACCTGCGCACACGGCGGTGGAACTGGTCTCTGCTCCTTACAACGGGTGGTATGCCCAGCTCGCACTCCGCGCTGATGACTGCCACGACGCTTGCCATTGGTCTGTACGAAGGCCTGGATAGTTCCGTCTTCGCCCTCGGTGTTGTCATCACGATGGTTGTCACTTATGACGCGGCCGGCGTGCGCCAGCAGGCAGGCATCCATGCCCAGCGCATCAACGTCATCATGGCGGAACTTCTAAAGGGACATCCTATTAATGAACGGGATTTACGCGAAGTGCTCGGGCACACGCCACTGGAGGTTATCGGTGGAATTCTGCTGGGTATCGCTGTAGCAATCATTCAGTGGTTGGTCTGGAAGTAAAAAAGAATTCTCGCAGGTTATCGGGAGGAGGGTGATGCAGGTCGCACGACTCTCCTCGTGATCGCATTCACGAGGATTTGAATCTCGGGAACCCGCATTAATAACACCCCAATTCCATACAGAGTTCCCCCCAGGGCGACGCCTCCCAGGGTGATAACCCAACGCGGTAGCTCTCCCTCAGCCTGGAGCCAGACCCATAAGCCAACGCCCATTCCGAAGGAGGCGATGGCACAGGCAGCAAACCCGCGCGCGATGTACCTGCCTTCGATCCCGTTCAATCGTCTTCGCATAACGAGGAATAACGTGATCGCCTCGAGGGCGGTGGCGAGCGAATTTGCCAGTGCCAGTCCGCCGTGGGGAAACCAACCGAGCTGGCTGAATAGCCGCGCAAAGACAAAGCTAAAGACCACATTCAACCCCATCGCAATCGTGCCGATGATCACGGGGGTTTTCGTATCCTGCTGGGCATAGAAGGCGCGCGTCAATACTTCCATTACCGAATGACCAAGCAGACCCGCGGCATACCAGGTGAGTGCCCAGGCGGTCATTTCAGTTGTGAGTGCTGTGAACTCTCCGCGTTGATACAGCATGGATACAATCGGGCGCGCCAAAAGGATCAAACCCACGCTCGCCGGGAGCGCCAGCAAAAACATCGACCGCAGTGTGGAAGCCAGCGAAGTCCGCATCTCATCGATCTTGCCAAGTGCATACTGTGCGGAAAACGTCGGCAGGGCAGCGATC
>DATFHE010000062.1:0-5922 GCA_035248745.1 Anaerolineales bacterium
CATCACTGAGGTCGCCATCGAACCAGGGTTATTCGTCGTGATCTACACCGACGGTCTGGTCCACGCGGGGAAACGTCGCGGCATGCCGATGGATGTGGGAGCCGTGCTCCGTTCCGTGCTGGACGATCAGGATCCATCCCCGCAAATCCTAGCAGACAACCTTCTTGCGCAAGCCGTCAGCCTGGATGATAACCGCCCCGCGGACGATATCAGCGTACTGGTCTTGAAAGTCACTCCGCTGCGTGGGGATAACGTGCGGCGGATGGCGGTCCGCCTTCCGATCGACGGAGTGGCACGATTGTCATGAATCAAATGGTTCGGAGTTGGAAAGCGGGCTGGCGCGACACTCTGATCCTGTTGAATGAATTTCGCCTGCCGCTAATCCTGTTCAACCTCGTCATTCTTGGAGGCGGGTTGTATTACAGGGCGCTGGCAAACCAATTGGGTGAACCGATCCGGAGTATTGGAGAGGCGATCTACATCATACTGAGTGCCACGTTTTTGCAAGTGGTAGGCGACTTCCCTCAACATCCCCTTTTGCAGATATTTCATTTTTTAATGCCCCTGATCGGCGCCATCATTCTCGCCCAGGGTCTGGCTGATTTTGGCACTCTATTTTTCAATCGCCGCACGCGTAGCAAGGAGTGGGAGATGGCTGTTGCATCCACAATTAACAACCATATCGTTCTGGTAGGCTTGGGACATCTCGGTTATCGTGTCGTACAGACGTTGTACGACATGGGCAAACAGGTGGTGGTGATCGAACAAAATCCATCCATTGACTCTTTCAGAGCCGTGCAGAAGATGGGGATACCCGTCATCCAGGAGGATGGAACCCGTACCGTGGCGTTGGAGTCCGCGAATATTGCCAGCGCGCGTACGATCGTGCTTGCCAGCCAGAACGATGCCATGAATTTGCAGATCGCACTGAAAGCGCGCAGTCTCAACCCTCAGATCCAGGTCATCATCCGTATTTTTGACGAGGAGTTTGCCCACGCCCTGCAGGTCCAGTTTGGGTTTGCCGCATTGAGCGCAACAGTGATGGCTGCTCCCGTTTTTGCGGCTGCCGCAGCAGGAGCTGATGTCACGAGTCCGATCTCAATCGAAGGTCAGCAAATGAGCCTCGCCCGCATCACTGTCTCTGCCTCCTCGAAGCTGGTGAACAAAACGGTCGGCTTTGTTGAGGATAATTACGATCTCAGCATCATCCTGCTCCGGCACGGCGCAGAATCGGATATGCATCCCACGGATACGCATGCACTTTATGCCGACGATATACTTGCTGTCCTTGGTGGACCTGAACAACTAAGCAAACTCGTGCAGGATAATCAGTAACCAAGTTGTCGGGCTACCAGCCGGACTTCCAAATTATGGAGACTCCAGGTAAAAGATCGCTCAGCCACACTGCCGCTCTGCGGCGTGCTCCGCTCGTCGGTGTTGTAGGTCCATGCGGTTCGGGCAAGTCCACGTTGATCGCAGGGCTTGAGCCGCATGGGTATAGCTGCCGTCACATCGCGCAGGAGCATTCGTATGTGCAAGCTATGTGGCAGCGGATCACCAATCCCGACGTTCTCATCTTTCTGGATGCATCCTTCCCCGTGAGCACCGCCCGCCGGAAACTGACATGGGAACAAAAAGACCACGAGGAACAATACCGGCGACTCGCTCATGCACGCCAGCATGCAAGCCTGGTGATCGATACCGATCCCTTAACCCCTGCACAAGTTTTGCAAAAGGTACTGGACTATTTGAAGGGAATTAATTCATGAAACGACTCTGCATTATTATTATCAGTTTTAGCATGTTCTTTGCTTCCTGCTCTGTCCCCCCGCCAGCGACAGCCTCCATCACAGCGACTGCTGAACCGGATCTGTTCAATACCTCCTGGGAGGATCGCTCTCTATTCCAGGGCGGACTGGTCCCCTCCGAGCAGTCTGTTCTCAAGGAATTGCCGCACGGCAGTGTGTATCACATCGAATTCAATATTGCAGAGGATATCTATCACATCTCGGGGTTCGAGGAAGTGCGGTACACAAATGCCGAGAATGTCCCATTGGATCAAGTGCAGTTCCGACTTTTTCCAAACATCCTCGGCGGAGAGATGACCGTATCCAACCTGCTCGTGGATGGACAATCGGTCACGCCCCAGCTTGCACTGCAAAATAGTTTATTGATCGTGCCGTTTGCAGCGCCGCTCACGCCTGGTCAAAGTACGGTCATTACAATGGATTTTGCAATCACTGTTCCACGGTCCGTAGAATTAAATTATGGGGTGCTTGCCTATTTCGATGATGTGCTCACCCTCGCTCATGCCTACCCGATGATCGCGGTCTACGATGACGAGGGCTGGAACGCTGAGATTCCGCCGCAAAGCGGAGATGTCACCTATGCAGATACATCGTTCTTTCTGGTCAAGATCACGGCACCAAAAAACTTAAAAGTTATTACAGCCGGGCGTGTAATCCACTCGAACGAAACGGGAGAGAGGCAAACGATCCAGGTTGTCAGCGGACCCGCGCGGGATTTTTATCTAGCCGCAAGCCCTGCTTACGAGGAAATCTCACAAACGTTTGGCGACGTGACCATTCACAGTTACGCGACCGCAGGGGATAAAAAGGGGTCCGAGATGGCATTAGATGTCGCCGCGCGCGCCATCGAAGACTTCAGCGCGCGTTATGCACCTTTTCCCTACACAGAACTGGATATCGTCTCAACACCTACACTGGCTCTGGGCATTGAATATCCCGGCATCATCGCGATCACCTCGCGTATTTACGATGTAGACTCAGACTATCGCGGCGCGCCGGCGAGTATTTACATGGAATCGACGGTCGCCCACGAGGTAGGGCACCAATGGTTCTACGGGCTTGTGGGGGATGATCAGCTTGATGACCCCTGGCTGGATGAGTCGCTGACCCAGTTTGCCACACTTCAATACTATGCAGACGAATACGGTCCCGGCGGGGAGTCAGGGTTTCGAAACTCGCTGGAAGCACGCTGGGACGGCATCAACCGGGCGGAGATTCCGATCAGTCTGCCGGTCGCGGGATACTCCGGGCAGGAATATAGCGCGATCGTCTACGGACGCGGACCGTTATTCTTCGTCGCGCTGCGCGAGAAAATAGGCACAGAGGCGTTTGATGCATTTCTCAAGGACTATACAGAAACACTTTCGTGGAGCATTGCCACGCCAGAGGTGTTACCGTCCCTTGCTGAAAAACATTGTGCCTGCGAGCTGGATGATATTTTCAATACATGGGTATACCCATCCCCGTAAAGCCAGATTGGAGATTTGTCCTATCCACGCTCTATCAACGCGAGTATAATCATTGCCGCGTGGCGCTCAAGCGCCACATTTTCATGGATGGAGATTCCAACGCATGACTCGAAACCTTTATACCCGTTTGGCACTCATCTTCTTCATTGCTGCCGTTGCCCTCTTGGTAGATATGAGGAGTGATATCCAGATCAGCAATCCTTTTAACGACTCGGTTCTGTACCGCCGCAGTGTGGCTCCTCGCCTTGGGCTTGATCTCCAGGGCGGCTTGCAGGTGTTGCTGGAAGCCGATGTGCCTGAGACCACAAATGTGGATGCACAGGAGATGGAAACTGCACGCACGATTGTTGAAAACCGCACCAACGCCCTGGGCGTTAGTGAGAATGTGATTCAGCTGGCAGGCGACCGGCGTATTGTAGGTGAATTCCCTGGCGCCGAAGATGCCGATGCCATTCTGGACATCATCCAGCAGACGGGCTTGATGGAATTCGTCGATACGGGTGATTTCAGACCCGAGGAAGGCTCCATCATTGAGACTGATTTCGCAGGCGGGACGACGGCTGAGCCAACACCTACCCCCACCGACGAGAACGGAACGAATCCCCAGCCTGTTTATCACACAATCATGACCGGGAAGGAACTGACAAGTGTCAACGTAGGCGTCAATGCAGCAGGGCAACCCGCGGTCGATTTTGTGCTTTCTCCCGAAGGTGCAACCATTTTCGCGCAGCATACGGCGGCAAACATTGGCAAAGTCCTGACCATTACCCTCGATAAGCGCGTAGTCTCGGCGCCAGGCATTGAGGGTGCTATCCCGGACGGTCAGGGGCAGATCAGCGGCGCCTTTACGACCGAGGGTGCGAATGCTCTGGCTGTGCAATTGCGTTACGGCTCTCTGCCTGTCCCCCTGAAAGTTGTCGAAACCCGTATCATCGGTCCGACGCTTGGTGAGGACTCCCTGGAAAAGAGTCTGCTGGCAGGCGTGATTGGCCTGACGATTGTGATTCTATTTATGGGCATCTATTACCGTCTGCCCGGAATTACCGCAGATGTTTCTATTCTCTTATATGCAGCGATTTTGTTCGCAGTATTCAAATTTCTAGGCGTTACCCTCACGCTGCCCGGTATCGCCGGCATTATGCTCAGTACCGGCTCTGCGCTGGATGCAAATATCCTGGTGTTTGAACGCCTGAAAGAGGAATTACGCGGGGGGAGAGTCCTCCGGCAGGCATTCGACCAAGCCTGGTCCCGAGCCTGGCCTTCGATCCGCGACTCCAATATCGCTGCCCTGATTACATCCGCCATTCTGTTCTGGTTCGGTAACACCTTCGGAGCCACGATTGTTAAAGGGTTCTCTCTCACTCTGGCAATCGGCGTGGTGATCAGCTTATTTTCTTCACTCTATATCACCCGTACTTTTCTGGCTCTCGCACTGGAATGGTTCAAGCCTAAAAATCTCGAACGCTGGTTCGGAATCTAAAGGGAAGGCTCTTACTATGAACATCCTTGGAAAACGCTATTTCTTTTTCGGGTTATCCCTGCTGATTATTATCTCAGGGTTGGTTCTTCTGTTTACGAACAAGATTCCCCTATCCATTGACTTTACGGGAGGGAGTCTGCTGGAAGTCACATTCAACGACCAGACGCCTGAACCCGGTGAGATCATTGCCGTCTACGACGAAGCAAACATCCGAGACGTGCAGGTGCAGACCAGTGACGCAGGCAGCTACATTGTCCGCTCGCAGTTTCTCGACAATGAACAGCGCGATGCCGTCATCAACGCGCTGACGGAAAACATTGGGGCAGTCGATGTCATTCGCTTCGATAGTGTGGGTCCAAGCATAGGTCAGCAGGTAACCACGCGCGGCGCGATCGCAGTGGCGATCTCCTCCTTTCTAGTTGTATTGTTCATTGCCTGGTCCTTCCGCGGTGTGCAAAATGCCTTTCGCTATGGTGTGTGTGCCATTCTGGCAATGATCCACGATGTGGCAATTATTTTTGCCATCACAGGTTTCGGAACCTGGCTGCTTGGCTGGGAAATCGACTCGCTCTTCCTAACCGCCCTGTTGACGGTCATCGGTTTTTCCATGCAGGATACGATTGTGGTATTCGACCGTATCCGCGAGAATGCCAACATCTATCGCCGCCTGGATTACGAGACCCTTGTCAACCATTCCATTGTACAGACCTTGCAGCGTTCGATCAACACCCAATTAATGACAGTAGAATTTCTGCTCCTGGCGCTGGCGCTGTTCGGCGGCGTGACCTTACAGGAATTCGCATCCATTCTGCTCATCGGGTTGCTGAGTGGTACATATTCTTCCATTTTCATCGCCGCACCCCTCCTGGTGTTGTGGGAAAAAGAGGAATGGAAGAATTGGTTCGGGCGCCGCGCAACGGCGTAAAAGCAAAGTGACAGTCCCCAATTGGGGACTGTCACTTATGGATAAAAAACTCCCATTAGGGAGTTTTTATCGAAAAAACACTTTTTCAACCCGCATCCACGAGCCTACGTATCGCGCGAGCAGCCTCAGGAAGGACGTCCTCCGCGCTGATAGAAGATCAACCGGATAGTCTTCTTCCAACTCTTTCAATTTTAGAAGCAAACTGACAATTTCATGATTCTGATTAATACGATACATAAG
>DATFHE010000063.1:0-7144 GCA_035248745.1 Anaerolineales bacterium
AATGAAATATGTTTCTGCTTTCTTAGGCTCAAGGGAATACAGGGTGACCAGCCAAAGCACCATATCGGGCTGATATTCCATTGCTTTATCTAATATCATAGCATCTCGCATGAGAAAAGGCATCGGATACCCGAGATTATAGGCACGGATATTTCGCCCATCACAAGTCTTGATTTGCAATCTGTTAATTTGTTCAGAGAGAGTTTCCTGTGCCTGCACGCCAATACCCCATGTAGCAGAATCGCCAAGCAAAATCAATCGAAACTCACCTTTGGGTTTTCTGCCTGAAATGACGTGCGCTCCAAACATGGCATCAAAATCTTCATATACGGGCGCATTGTAGCCAATCGAATAAAAGGCAGGTTCCTGCTCATAAGGGAAACGTAGCCTTCCCGGAAGAAGACGATTGTATAAGGAAAGCTTCCCCACTGGCGGATCCACAAGTGCATAAATGATGTTGAAAATGATAAAGAGAAACACTGCTTTTAGCAGGACCTGCAGCGGGCGAACTGCAGGTTTCATTTACGTGATTCTATTAACGCCGAGAGCTGATTCAAATTATCGAATGTATCCGGATTAAGTTCTGTATCTTCGATGCGCACACCAAATGTGTCTTCAACGTAGAGAGCAAGATCCATGAGACTGAATGAATCGATCAACCCGCTGGAGAGGATTGGCTCATCGGCAGGGATCGTTCGGTTAGGTTGCTTGAGAATCTGGCTCGCAATAAACTTTTCAAGATTGGAAATCGTTTGGTCGGACATGGAACTCCTTTAAATTTAAAAACCCTGATAAATCCAGGTCGGCGATGTATCCGCTGTGAAGATCGCCAGGGCAATTAAGATCAGGCAGAGCAGAACTGCCAATAGATTTTCACGTGTAAAGAGAATTTGGGCTACTTTTTTCATAAAGCAGTTTATGCAGATTGGCGCAAATAGGCTTCCATAAATTCGTCCAGGTCACCGTCCAGAACGGCTTGTGTATTCCCGGACTCGTGCTCGGTGCGGTGGTCCTTCACCATTTGATAGGGGTGCAGCACATACGAACGGATCTGGCTGCCCCACTCTGCTTTTGTGTATTCGCCGCGCAGAACTGCACGTTCTTCTTCTTTCTCTGCTTGCTTCAATTCCAGTAAACGTGCTCGCAAAATCCGCATCGCGAATTCGCGGTTCTGGGTCTGGGAACGCTCGTTCTGACAGGTAACGACAATTCCGGTGGGGATATGGGTAATACGGACAGCCGTCGCGTTTTTCTGCACGTTCTGCCCGCCGGCACCGGAGGAGCGATAGACATCCATTTTAATGTCGCCTGGATCGATCTCGATCTCCGCTTCATCCATCGCAACCTGCGGCAGGACCTCCACCAGAGCAAAGGAGGTATGGCGCCGGTGCGCGGCATCGAACGGAGAAAGCCGCACGAGGCGATGGACTCCCTTTTCTGAGCGAAGATACCCGAACGCATATTCACCACCTACAGAAATGGTTACGCTTTTAATTCCTGCCTCTTCCCCTTCCGTGATATCGAGGAGTTCCGTTTCAAAGCCTCGCGATTCTGACCAGCGCAAATACATACGCTCGAGCATGGCTGCCCAATCCTGGGAATCGGTGCCGCCTGCGCCCGCATGAATGGCAAGGATGGCGGGGTCACGGTCATATTTGCCGGAGAGCATTGTCGTAAACGAACGCGTTTCCAGCTCGGCTTCGATGGCGGAGACTTCGGCTTCCAGATCCGGGCGCAGGCTCTCATCGTCCAGCTGCGCCAGTTCCAGCGCATCGCTCAAGCGGCGCGAAAAGCCGCGCCACGATTCAACTTCTGACTTGACGTTGTTGTACTGCTTCATGACGGATTGCGCTTGTGAGGGGTTGCCCCAGAAATCCGGACCTTCTATGTCTTTTTCAAATTCGGAAATCTTGATCTCTTTTGAGGCGAAGTCAAAGACGCTCCAGGAGCTGTTGCGTTAAGCTCTGAGCAGACTGTAATCGATTGACAAGATCTTGCATGGTTCCTCCAAAAGGTACTGGGATTGGATACCAGCGATTAAGGTAATCTCCAGGCTCCAATTCTCTGAGTGTAAACTTTTCTTTATACCTAGTTTTTTCCTAAAATACCTTCTACAAAGGCACTGGGGTCGAACGGGATCAGATCCTCTGGTTTCTCTCCAAGCCCGGCGAAAAGAATCGGCAGTCCCAGTTCTCGCTGGATTGCAAACGCCATCCCGCCGCGTGCGGACGAGTCAAGCTTCGATAGAATCACACCCGTCAAACCGACGGCTTCCTTAAATGCCTTTGCCTGCTGCAGGGCATTCTGCCCCGTTGTGGCATCCAGGACGAGCCAGACTTCTTGCGGCGCGCCTGGAAGAGCCTTCCCAACCACTCGATAGACTTTCCTTAACTCCTCCATCAAGTTGAAGCGAGTATGCAAGCGACCTGCTGTGTCCACTAAGACGATGTCCACGCCACGTGCCGCTCCCGATTGGACTGCGTTGAACGCGACGGCGCCCGGGTCCGACTCCGGCGCGCCCGAAATCACATCCACCTTGAGCCGGTCTCCCCAAACCTGAAGCTGATCTACTGCTGCAGCCCGGAAGGTATCTGCCGCGCCGAAAAGCAGAGTCTTTCCCTGGGATTGAAAACGCTGCCCAAGCTTGGCAATAGTCGTAGTTTTCCCGGAACCGTTCACACCGACCACCAGGATCACTGTGGGTTTCTTCTCATAACGAAGAACGGGCGGAGGATCGAGACGGGTACGGAGCTCGTTTTTGAGCGCCTCTGAAAGCTCCTCGGCATAAATCAAGCCCTGATCTCGCACGGCGATGCGGAGTTCCTCTAGAACCTCGGCTGTGGTTTCAATGCCCAGGTCCGCCTGGATTAATAAAGCTTCCAAATCATCCCAGGTTTCGCGTGAAATCTGGGTGGCCCCCAGCAACTGAGCGATTTGCCCGAACGCGGTTTTACTGGTCTTGGCGAGCCCACTTTTCCATTTTCCAAAAAATTCAGCCATGACGGGCGATTATACCTCTCACGGTCACAACCGTGGGGCATAGCATATCATGCGAGCATTCTATGATATACTCTTTTTTCGATTGAGGGCAAATCCAAATAAATGATTGCCAAAACGACTATGCCGATTCAGGCACAATAAAGGTGTATGATCATGTCAAACGAACCAATTCATGTGACCGATGCTGCCTTCGAGAAAACTGTTCTGCAGTCTTCGATCCCTGTGATCGTCGATTTTTGGGCGCCGTGGTGTAATCCGTGCAAAATGGTGGCACCTACGCTCGACAAACTGGCAAAGGAATATGAAGGGAAGATCCTGATCGCCAAGGTAAACACCGACGAAAACCCTGAGTGGATGATGAAATATGGCATTCAGGGAATCCCGACCATGCTGTTTGTGTCGAACGGCAAAATCGTCCACCGCCAGGTGGGCGCCTTACCAGAACGCATGCTGCGCGATGTCGTGACTCAATTCATGGAGGTCGTCAGCCAGGCGTAGCCCAAAGGAGGGCATGATGAATAAGACCGTCCTCGTTCTTGCTTCATTGCTGGCTCTATTGATTGGCGCCTGTAGCCAGATTCCCGGTTTTACACCAACGCTGGGAACAGGACCCACTGTCAACCCCGACGATCTATTCCAGACAGCCGTTGTGCAAACATTGACGGCGCAGGCGACGCTTCCGTCTGGTTCCGTCACCGACACGGCAACCGTTCCCGTTACGTCCCCTGTCCCCTCTGAAACGGATATAGTCACAGCAACCTCGTCCCCCGTTCTGGGAATCACAGACACGCCCGCGGCTGGTGCGCAAACAGTTACCCCGACACAAGTGATCGATCTAAGTGCCACCTCGATCACTGCCACAGGGAACATACCAACAGCCACCAGTTTCCCTTCCAATGTGACCCCCAGCCCTACTCTGGCTGCAGGAGTGACTCCCATTTGGACACTTGCTGTACGCACATATGGAACTTTACCGCCTGCTGTACCGTTTAGTCATATAACACTGGTCAACAAGGCAAACACGGAAGCCTATATCTCCCTGCAGGTGACGATGCCCGATGGGAAGTATTCCATCATCGAGTATCCCGTCGAAGGACGTATAACGATTGAGGCTCCGGTGGGATCGTATCTTTATGTCACCTGGGTTGGCGGCCGCAAAATGGTCGGTGAATTCAGGCTTCGCAATAATGACGATCTCACGATCACCTTATACAAGGACCGGGTTGCCATTCAGTAATCCTTCGAAGCTGCACTACTTCAATCGAAAGTGAATGAGAGAATGAACCGAAATGTATTGATTACAGGGGTGGTATTCATTTTGCTTATAAGCGCCTGCGCTCCTCGGGGTACACCGACAGCCGACCCGATAGATATTCAAAACACGGCCGAAGCGGCTGCTTTCACTATGGTTGCCGAGACTCAAGCTTCTGTGCCAACGGCGACTCTCATCCCACCCACAGAGACGGCAAGCCCGACTCTGCCACCTTCGAGCACGCCGCTGCCATTACCTACGTCCGGAACGCCTGGGCTGATTCCCACAGGCGCACCGACATCCACGCAGCAGGCGCCTCCGGCGCAAGTACCACCCACATCCAACTCGGGGAACGGAGGCGGAACGCAGGACGTCTGCAATCAGCCACTCACCGCCTGGCAAGGACCCACCGCCAATTTCAGCGTTGCCAACCAAACTCAACCCCAGGGGACGATCGTTCTATCCATGTATGTGGTGACAGACTTGGGTCAGTGCGGGTATCTCATCATTAACGGGGATAGCTTCTCGGGACCAATCGGGAGTTATAGCGCCGGAGCATTCGTCACCGGCAAACAAAATTTCAAAGCATTCGGCAGTTTCCGCATTACCGAGGGCAACTGGGCAATTGTTGTGAAAAATGACAGCATCGAAGCCCGGGGCGGGTGTTACCCCAATTGTTAACCATACCAGGAGATCTTCACAAAACATGAAACACCTTTCCATTTTCACTCTCATTCTTGTTGCCGCAGTGGTTCTCAGTGCATGCGGAGCGGAACCACCTCCGCCAACGATGAATGCTGCGGATGTGCAAAATACAGCGATCGCAGCTGCGTCCACGATGGTCGCGCAGACTCAGGCGGCAGTTCCGACAGCCACCCCCCTGCCTCCCACTGAAACAGCGACTCAAACTTCTCTGCCAACCGACACGCCGCTGCCGCTGCCCACGCTCAATGTGACCCTTACGTCCACCACGGCACCAGTCAGTAACAACGCTGGCGGCGATCCGTGCGCGACCAGAGTCCTTTCGCCTAAAAAAGGGAGGGAGACTGTTATCCGAGTGGCAAACACCACCAAGGTGACCGTTACCGTATCTCTGTATCTCGAAGAGACTGCAGCACACGGCGAGTGTGGGTATAGATCGTTCCAGCTCTCCAAGAACAACGACATCGTCTTCACCGATCTTGTGCAGGGATGCTATAGTCTGTGGGCGTTTAGCAGTACTTCGGATGTCAACGCAAGGGGAGGCGGTTGTATCAATAATCCTGATAAATGGACCTTCGAAGTTAGAGAAAACATGATTAAGTTTACGGGGCCTTAGTATAGAAGGTTGGTTATCAAGTCAAAAAGAGGTGAGGGCTTCCCTTACCTCTTTTTATTTAGCTGGGAACACCACCGTCATGCCCAGCGTCCTTCCACTAGCGAAGTTGTGCTGTAGATGAATAGACTTGGAGATACTCTAGTGAAATTTCAGACTCTCTTATTTCTGGTCCTTTTGGTTGCTTCCTGTGCTCCCCCGCTTGCGCCAACACCTGGAGCGGACACAGCGGTAACCAGTCCGCCGGTGGATAGTATGCCAACAAATGAACCTATTACGAACCCATTTGCGCCACAACCGGGTGACGAGTCCCTTACCCGCGGCAATGTGTACATCAATGAAGCAAGTCTGATCATTCGGGAAAGCTTTCCTCCGCAGATCTCCTTGACGCTCTCTGGCGATTTGCCCACACCGTGTAATCAATTACGCGCGGAGGTCAAACCACCGGATGGCGAGAAAAAGATCGTAGTGGACGTCTATTCCGTTGTTGACCCCAGCCAGATTTGCATGCAGGTACTCGAACCCTTCGACGCGGCGGTTGATCTCGGGACATTCCCCACCGGGCACTATATGGTCTGGGTCAACGGCGAGATGGCAGGTGAGTTTGATACGTAACCAGCAATTGAGCCACACCGTGGGAGTGGCTCAATCCTTTTCAGGCACGCTGACCGGCGCGAGGCGCGCCTTTGTCAATCGGACCAGATCAGCAACCGGTAACCGGATATTCACTCCCCTCTGCCCGCCGGAAACGTGGATCGCCTCATAATTCTGCGCGGAGGAGTCCAGCACAACCTGGAATCCCTTGTTGAGCAAGGCAAGCGGCGAGATGCCGCCTGCCTGTAAACCAGTCAATTGCTCGGCTTCCCGCTCCGTAGGCAAATGGACTTTCTTCTCAGCCAGAAATGCAGCCAACCGTTTTAAGTCCACGATATTTGCTCCAGGAATAACGACCAAAAGCGGTTTCCTGGGCTTGTCGCGAGTCACCACGATGGTTTTGAATACCTGCCCGAACGGCACATTCAGGAATTCTGCCGTTTCTCGTGCGCCCAGCTTTTCAGCAGGCGTTTCAAAGGCTATGTAGGAAACCTTCTGGGAATCTAAGAAACGAGTAATGTTATTTACAGGGGACATCCTGGCTCCACTTTAGCCGGGTACGGCGATTTGACACGCGTAGTACAATTATTGAGTGAAAGCAACTCGAGCCACTGTTCCACTTGAACGATTGCTGGAACAACTCCCCGAAAATTATACTCTTGCCGAGCGGGAGTTGATTCAGCGCGCTTACCGCGTGGCGGAGGAAGCGCATCGTGAGCAGAAGCGGCATTCGGGTGAACCTTACATCAACCACTGTCTCGCGGTGGCAAGCATTCTCGCGGACTTGCGCGTTCCCGCTGACGTGGTTGCCGCCGGCTTGCTGCATGATACCGTCGAAGATACCACCCTCACACTAAACGACATTCGGCGCGATTTCGGCAACACCGTCGCGGTTCTGGTGGACGGTGTCACAAAATTGACCAATCTGCCGCGCGTCTCGCGTGATGACCAGCACGCGGAGAACGGAAATGGGAAGAACGGCA
>DATFHE010000064.1:0-4117 GCA_035248745.1 Anaerolineales bacterium
TGCCGCGTTTGGGATCTATACAACGCAACAGTCACCTCCACAACCAATTGACTTTCCCCACGATAGACATGTAAGGCTGGGTATTCAATGCTTGTTTTGTCATCCAGGCGCTTTGCGAGGACCCTCGCCCGGCTTACCCACAATTACCAAGTGCTGGGGTTGTCATCAGCAGATGCAAATTACCACTACAAGCGAGAGACTAGCCCCCTTAAGAGAAGCCATTGCAAATAATCAGGAGATTGACTGGGTGCCAGTCGCGCAGGTGCCGGACTTTGTTCACTTCGTACACCGTCCGCATATTGCCGCGGGGTTGAACTGCGAGCGCTGTCATGGTGACATATCCAGCGTTGGGATTGCTGTCAATCCACAAGTGATGAACATGGGCTGGTGTTTAACCTGTCATCGGGAAAGAGCCGCAGAAGATCCCGAGAAATTGACCAAGCTCACGGATTGCGGCACCTGTCATTATTAAACCGGGTATAAAAGGAATAGACTGACTATGAGTGAAAAAATTTCCCGGCGTGAATTTCTCAAGCTTGCGGGCGCAGGGGCGGCAACGACAGCCGTACTGACAGGCTGCGGTCCTGCTTCACGCTATGTGAAGCGTGAGCCGTATTCGAGGATGCCCGAATACACGTACAATGGCTTGAGCACCTATTACGCCACAACGTGCCGCGAATGTGCGGCGGGATGCGGACTCATCGTCCGTACATTTCAGGGACGTGCGCTCAAGGTAGAGGGCAATCCTCAGCACCCCGTCAGCCGCGGCAAGACCTGTCCACGTGGGCAAGTTACACTTCAGGGTTTGTATAACCCGGACCGCGTTCAGGGTCCAATTCAGCACACACGCGGCGAAGCGCTCTATGATGATCGCTTTCAAGCGGTGCAATCGAATCTATCCTGGGATGAAGCTATTCAAATCGTTGCCGACGCTCTTGTAAATCCTGCAGAGACAGCTTTTCTGCTGGGAACCGGTTCCGATCATCTCTTTGATCTGGTCTCGGACTTGGCAACAGCCGTTGGCGCGCCGGCCCCGGTCCGTTTTAGCGCTGAAAGCATGTTCGATGGACAGGCTACCCTCAGCCGAGCATCGGAGGCTGTGTTCGGACAGCCAGCGCTGCCATTCTTCGATATCGGCAACTCTGACCTGATACTTTCCTTTGGCGCGAACTTCCTCGAAACCTGGCTTTCTCCAGTGGCATACAACCGAGAATATGGAAGATTCCGCCGCGGCAACCCCAAGCGGCGCGGCTATTTCATTCAGTTTGAACCGCGCCTCTCTCAAACCGCTGCCAGCGCCGACCAGTGGATCCCGATCCAACCTGGGAGCGAGGGCATGGTGGCGCGGGCGATTGGCAGGCTCGTGGCAGAAGCAAGAGGCGGTGAGATGCCGGCAGCATTTGAAGGTGTTGACCTCGATGCTGTCACCTCCGAGGGGGGGATCAGCATGGAGACCCTTGAGAATGTCGTTCAGCACATCCTCGATTCGGCGAGTCCGGTTGCCATTCCCGGCGGCGCCGTCTTGAGTATGAGCAATGGCCTCCAGACGGCACAGGCTGTGATGGCGCTCAATGCCATGTCTGAAAATATTGGCAAGGCAGGCGGCGTGCTCCTCTCTCCGCTTGCGCCGAGCCAGGATGCCTATCACCGCCCTGCCAGCGCTCAGCAGATGGCGGATCTCATCGAAGCAATGAACGGTGGCAGCGTCACAAAGCTGTTCATCCATGGGGTGAACCCGGTTTTTGAATTACCAAAATCGCTTGGGTTTGCCGAAGCGCTCGAGAATGTAGGAACTGTTATTTCGTTCGCTACGTTCCCGGATGAAACCGCCATTGCCTCGGACTATATCTTTCCAGATCATCACGGGCTGGAAGCGTGGGGATACCAGCGCCCTGTGACGGGTGCCGCGCAATCTGTCCTTTCAGGTGCGCAGCCGGTCGTTTCGCCGCTCTACAACACACGTTCCACAGCCGATGTATTCCTGGCTGCTGCAAAACTGGCTGGTGAGACTGCCGCCCAGGCGATGCCGTTCAACGATGAAGTGGAATACATTCAGAGTAAACTGACAAACCTGGTGGGGCAGGCAGGCGGTCCCTTCGCGGCGCCGGAGATCAATTCCTTCAGTGCCTATTTCCAGCAACATGGTGGATGGTGGACAGACGCTGCCAACCCCGGCACGATAGCGCCAGACGCTGATGCCGAAAGCACAGCGGAGCCTGGCGATGCGGAATTCGCAGGCGAAGGTGAATTTTTCTTCCTGCCGTTTGTTTCACCCACATTAGGGGAAGGCGGTGCGAACAAACCCTGGCTGCAAGAACTGGCAGACTCCACAACCACGGTGATGTGGAATACGTGGGTGGAGATCAACCCGGAAACGGCACATGAGCTTGGGCTTGAAAACGACGACGTTGTGAAGATCATCAGTGAAGCCGGAGAAGTGGAGGCACCTGTTTATCTTTATCCGGCTATCCATCCTGAAGTGATCGCCATGCCGTTCGGGCAGGGCCACACAGCCTATGGACGCTACGCCCAGGGACGCGGAGTGAATCCTGCAGATCTTTTGGGTCCGCGTTTTAATGAAGCTGGCGATCTCGCAATCGCAGGTATGCGGGTGCGGGTGGAGAAGACCGGCAGGAAGCAAATCCTTTCACGGCTGGAGAGTCGGATTGGTGTATACGGGGAAGGGCTTGGCGGTGAGACACATCGTTAGAGGAGAAGAGATATGAGTTTGATGGTTGATTTGAACAAAGTGGGGGCGAAAGGCTCGCTCATACAAGAAGAAAGCGGTGGCAAGTGGGGCATGGTCATCGATCAGGATATCTGCACAGGCTGCCAGGCGTGTGTGGCTGCCTGCGCCATGGAAAATAACGTCCCCTTCGTGATGGAGGAAGATGCCGACTATGGGCGCACGATGCACTGGATCCGCATTGAACGTTTCTGGGAGGGCGAATACCCGGAAGTGAAGGCGACGCCCTTTCAGCCGATGTTATGCCAGCACTGCGGCAGCGCGCCCTGTGAGCCCGTTTGCCCGGTGTTTGCTTCGGTCCACAGCCAGTCGGAAGATCTCAACCTCCAGGTGTACAACCGTTGTGTGGGTACACGGTACTGCGCCAACAACTGCCCCTATCAGGTGCGCCAGTTCAACTGGAGAGATTATCACTTCATGCCTTTCCACGCAAATGATGGTGATGGGCAACTCGTTTTCCCCTTACATAATCAGTTAAGTCCAGACGTCACCGTGCGCCAGCGCGGTGTCATGGAGAAATGCACGTTCTGCATCCAACGCATCCACAAGGCGGAGGATAAGGCAAAGTCGGAAGGTCGTGAGATAGAAGACGGCGAGTTTACCACCGCCTGCGCGCAAGCCTGCCCAACGGATGCAATAAAATTCGGGCGTCTGGAAGACAAAGAGAGTCTGGTAAGCCAGCTGGCGCAGAAAGAGCGTGGCTACCATCATCTTGTGGAACTCAACACCCTGCCGCGCATCACCTATCTAAAGGCAGAAAGGGCAGAATAAAATGGCTGTCACTTCCAAATATTTTTCCGGCTCCGAACGGGCGCACGAAGAGCATCACGAAGAAGAACACGACCCGCGTGAATCTTTGATGTTCGACCCGTTGCCGCGCGGTGTAATGAATGACATGGTGATGGAGTCGATGCATGTCACCTCCTGGCGCTTCTGGTTGGTCCTGGGTATTCTGGTATTCTTGGTAGCAACCTGCTTCTTCTATGCCTGGGGTTACATGATTGCCAATGGTCTCGGTGTCGCTGGAGTGATGCGCCCAGCCTTCTGGGGGATCTTCCTGGTCAACACGGTGTTCTGGATCGGTATCAGTCATGCTGGCACGTTTATTTCGGCGATCTTGCGGGTGATGAAGGCGGAGTTCCGCCGTCCGTTTACCCGTGCCGCGGAACTGATGACGACCTTTGGTTTGATCCAGGCAGGAGCCAGCATCTTCATGCATCTTGGTCGTGTCTGGCTGGCGTACTGGCTCTTTCCCATCCCGAATGAGCGGCAGTTGTGGCCCAACTTTCACTCACCACTGATGTGGGACCTGCTGGCAATCACCACCTATGTGCTCGGCAGCACCATGTATCTATTCCTGCCTCTCATCCC
>DATFHE010000065.1:0-5225 GCA_035248745.1 Anaerolineales bacterium
TTACGTCGGTCCACATGGCGCCGGGCATTACGTCAAAATGGTCCATAACGGGATCGAATACGGCATCATGCAGGCATTCGCCGAAGGATTCAGTATCCTGAAAGCAAAAAAAGAATTTGGCATGGATCTCGCGAAGATCGCGCACATCTGGCAGCATGGAAGCGTGGTTCGCTCGTGGCTTTTGGATCTGGCAGCCAATGCCTTAGACGAAGATACAGAGCTGGTGGACATTAAACCGTGGGTGGCTGACTCTGGGGAAGGCCGTTGGACCGTATTTGAGTCTATCGATTTAGATGTACCAGCGCCAGTCATCACCCTCTCTCTGCAAATGCGCTTTGCCAGCCGGGATGAGGAAAATTATACTGCCCGTATGCTGGCAGCATTGCGTAATCAATTTGGTGGTCATGCCATCAAGAAGGCAGAATAAACGATACCGACTCAGCGTCCAGATGTTGAGTCCTTTCCATCCGCGAGAATGCTATGAACAATAACTTACCTGTATCCATTGTGATCTTCGGCGCATCAGGCGACCTCACCCAGCGCAAGCTCGTCCCGTCTTTGTTTAATTTATGCCGCAAGGATCGCATGCCTCAACAATTCAGCATTGTTGGATATGGCGGCACTGCTTTTACAGACGATGAATTCCGCTCGCATCTTGAAGAAGGTTTGAAGGAATTCGCTTCCTTCAAATACGCAGAAAAGGAATGGGAGAATTTTGCATCCAGGCTTTTTTATCAGCGGGGACGTTATGATAATGAGGCAGATTTCCAAAAGCTAGATGCACTGCTAAAAGAGAAAGAGGCAGGTCCCGGTAATCGTATTTATTACATGGCAACGCCGCCGGGTGTTTTTCCGCAAATCGTCGATGTGCTGGCACAAACGGGGCAACTCGCCGAAGACGGAGGCTGGCGGCGCGTGGTCGTTGAAAAGCCCTTTGGCACCGATTTGGCATCCGCGCGTCGTTTGAATGAGCAGATCCATAAGGCATTGGACGAACGTCAAATCTATCGCATCGATCATTATCTTGGCAAAGAAACGGTCCAGAATATTTTGGTGGCGCGTTTTGCCAATACGATCTTCGAGCCTCTGTGGAATCGGAACTATATCGATCATGTGGAGATTACGGTGGCAGAACAAGTGGGCGTGGAACATCGTGGACGCTTTTATGATCAGGTAGGGGTATTGCGTGATATGTTTCAGAACCATTTGCTTCAACTCGTCTCTCTTGTGGCAATGGAACCACCTGTATCCTTTGAAGCCTCCGCGCTTCGCAATGAAAAGGTCAAAGTGTTGAGTGCCATCCAGCCGATGAAAGAGAAAGATGTCCTTCAGGGGACCGTCCGTGCCCAATATAAAGGATATCGCAAAGAAGAGGGAGTAGATCCGAAATCGACAACGGCTACGTATGCTGCCGTTCGTCTGCAAATCGACAACTGGCGCTGGCAGGGCGTGCCGTTCTATTTACGTTCCGGCAAAAATCTTAAGGAAAAATTGTCACAGGTAACCATTGAATTCAAAGAACCGCCGCATTTGTTATTCCCCAAGGCAGATGAACACATGACTCCTAATATGCTCGTGCTTTATCTCCAGCCAGATGAAGGCATGCACTTGCGCTTTGAAGCAAAGGTCCCTGATACCGTCGCGAGTATGCGTTCGGTGGACATGGAATTCCATTACGCGGATTCGTTTGGGAAAACTGCCATCCCTGAGTCCTACGAACGTCTGCTGCTGGATACGATTACCGGCGATGCATCGCTTTTCACCCGCGCAGACGAGGTGGAAACGGCGTGGGGATTAATTGACCCTATTCTTCAGGTATGGAATGCACAAAAACAACCGCTCGCATCCTATGAACCAGGGTCATGGGGACCCAAGGAAGCGGATGAATTACTGGCTCGAGAAGGTCATCAATGGTCCACCTGGGATGGAAGGAAAGAATAAAAATCAGCCCGACGTGTAACGTCGGGCTGTATGTTTAAGGTCCAACTGTGATCAAATCCTTGATGCGCTCGAAGGTGCCGGGTCCAATCCCTGAGACATTAATAATATCTTCAATACTGATGAATGGACCATTTTGCTCGCGGTACTCGACGATCTTCTGCGATGTCGTAGGGCCAATGCCAGGCAACTCCTCCAGCTCTTCCGTGGAGGCTGTGTTGATATCGATCAATTCCGTTGTGGACGTGACAACTTCCGGAATAGGCGTTGTGAGCACCGGTGAGGCGCCTTCCATGAAGGGGACATCCAGCTTCTCGCCATCCTCCAGCAGCGCTGCAAGGTTGATCTGGGATTTTTCAGCCTCCGCAAGAAAGCCGCCCGCGGCAGAAATCGCATCCTGAATGCGCGCGCCCTGGGGGAGAGCATACACACCCGGGCGAGGCACAGCGCCTGTAATATGAATGATGACAGGTTGTTCGGTTGGCACCGGACGAAGAATCACTGCCTCACCGGTCGGGTTGCGAGACACCACCCAAACCAATGCTGCAAGAAATAATCCGAACAATATCCCCGAAGCAAGATAAAGGGTCGTCTTTAAGTTCTGCATTGAAGTAATTTTACTGCAACTTCATGATCAGCAGGCGTTCTTCTCGCTGTGCCAGCGTCGTGACCAGCCCGGCGACCCTGCTGATGCGTTGAAAATAACGCGGCATCTCACTGTAGGGTATCTCGCGAAAGCCAAACTTCTCGTAGAAAGGCCCATTGGCAGATTCGCACATGAGATACAAGGGACGCGGGCTATCCTGCAGGATGTGCTCGATGATTGCCCGCCCAACCCCCTTTCCCTGGTGTTCAGGGGATACAGCAATGGACGCCAGTTCCAGGACACTATGACCGTGAGGTTTGATCTGTCCGCAACCGAGCATTTCACCACGATCGTTAACCGCCACGACAAAACGCTTCCAATCCAGGCTTACGGGGTTGAGTCCCAACAAATGAACCAGGTCTCGGATTTGTGCGGCTTCTGCCTCCACGGCGGGACGAATGCTAATCATCTACGCTCTGTATTTAGATCAACCCGGCTGCGACAATGATAATGAAGGTGGCAATGAACCAATGAATTAAGAACGGCCAGACGAATGATTTCGTGCGCCAGGCAACCCAGCCAAAGGCAAAGCCACCGAAGATGGTAGAGAGGGTCTCTACCTCGGGCTTGCTAATGTGTGCCAGTGCAAACGGCACCGCCTGGAGCCATAGTGCTTCTGGTCCAAATCTTCGGGCGTAACCGAACAGAATCCAACCGCGGAAGAAAAATTCCCAGCCGATCAAGTCGAGAAACGTTGTCCACGGCAAGCCGACTGTGTAAGGCTTGTAATACTCCTGCATGGATGGGTCGCCGCGACCAAGATAGTAGATGACGGGAGCCATCAGCAGAATGCCGAGGGCAGTCAGGAGAAGTCCAGCTTTCCAATCCCCGAACGTAAAGCCAAAGTCTTTCGGGCTCTCTCGGAAGAGCAAAATGATAACGAACAAGGGCACAATAAGATAGAGGATCACCCGGTCCCAGTATTTGGCAGGGGTTAATAAATGGTAGTAATCCACCATCAGCAACAGCGTGCTGAGAATGGTGATCGTGACGACTTTCCAGTCGAAGTGAAGTTTTTCGCCAAGGAGGGTTTTCATGGGAATACGCAATTGGTAATTAGTAAGGGAAGTAGGATTGGTTTCCGTTCGGACCCAGCAACTGAGAAATTTTATCTGCATCACGGACCAACTCAAAACCCCAGTTGGTGGCTAACAGGAACACAGCGAAAAGCACAAGAGACACAATCCATTTTCCCGCCCATGATTCCTGCCAGCGTGCCCGTAGAAGACGTAGTCCATTCACCCAAACCTGTGCGGCAAGAATAGCAATATACGGAACCAGCGCAAGATGGAAGCGATCCTCCGAGAGAATGAATACATGGGGCAGAATATACCCTGCAAACAAAAGGAGTAGCAAAATGTGTTCAGGTCTCCAGCGCAGATATGCCAGGCCGAACGCGGCAGAGACAGAAGTGATGACGAATGGCAGTAGAAGCAGGGCAGAGATCGTCAATAACAGGGGGAGGGGTATGTATCCGAGGAGGTTGTTCCCATAAAAATACATCAGCACACGTTTTTCGAGTCCAAAGAAAAAACCCAGACGGTTGATCGCAAGCGGAAGGAATCGTTCCGGCTGGGCTCGGATGAACTCGATTGCTTTCTCCGTGCCAATGCGGTCGCGTTCGGCATCGTCGAGGATCGGCAGCAGATCGAGAGATGGACCGAACACGAAGGATCCGTTTCCCTTCGGGTGATACCCGAGATACAGGTTGTACCCCATTGATGTTTCGATTCCTGTCAATTTCTTATGCAGGAGAGAGTTACGGATGACCCAGGGAGAAACAACGAGAAAAAAAGCGAGAAGTGCGAGAATACCCTGTTTGCGATGGAGAAAAAGCAGAAGGCAGAAGGCAGCGAGTGCAAACGGAAGGATGACGGAGCGTGTAAGTGTCGTGAGAGCGAGGAAGAAACCAGAAAGTAGAAGGCGGATGGCAGTAGGTTTTTCGATAGATTGAAGGAGGAACAAGAAAGCTGTGAGCAGTAACAGGAAAAAAGGATTTTCAGTTCCGAGACCGAGGGGATAGATCAGTAACATCGGGTAGCAGGCGACGATCCAGGCGGCGAGTCGTGCGGCTCTTTCAGCCCTTGGCTTTCCACTCTCCTCTTTCAAGAAAGACGGAAGTGGAAAGACTCGTTGCGCTACCCAGTACGTCAACGGGGCAAGAGGCGCGCCAAGAAAAATCGCCTGTGCCAGGCGAGCCGCGAAGAAACGTGAAGCATCGATCCCGTTGAACATATAAACGATGGCAAGGAACGTCGGGTAGAGCGGCGCGCGGAACGAAGTGGCGATGCCCAGGGCAGGATCATAGTCCTTCACGCTGGACAGGTCGAAATCCACGAACGCGGCGAGCTGGTTCAGATCCTCCTGCGCATACCAGCGGAAGCCGTTCCCCGCCGCGAGGCTACGCGCCAGCATGTCGTATTGGAACATGTCGTCGAGCCCGATCCCCAGCCCACGCGCAAGGATGACCGGGATCAAACGAAGAACCAGTGCGATAACAAAGATTCGAAGAGGAAATGACTTAAGTGAGAACACGGATTGCGCTGATTGTACATTCCCCTGCGCAATCCGTGTTTTATGTTTTGAAGACAGCGTCATGCGGGCACTTGCGTTTTGGCTTTGATCTTCTCAATACGTCTTG
>DATFHE010000066.1:0-3554 GCA_035248745.1 Anaerolineales bacterium
TTTTTTAGGAAATCTGCAGGGTCTTTGTATCGGAGGAAGTGGAGCGGAGTGGCAGGCTGGGAGGAGGCAAGCAACACTTCCGAACAACACCTAAGTGTCTATATCAGAAATCGGCTTGCCGATAGACTTGCCTGAGGATCACACAGGCAATTCTGGAGACAAACCATGAACACAGAAACAACTGAGACGCCATCGAGAGCGGCGCGCTCCGCGTGGTCGCCGCAGTTCCGGGCACGGCTGGCGGCTATCGTCATGACGGTCGAAAGCGTCGCCGCGGTGCGCGGGCATATGCGCATCCCGGAGCAGTTCATCGTGATGAACGACACGGCGGCGACCGCGGCGAACATCCTGAGCAACGAGGCGCTGTTCCAGTTCGGCGTCACCCTCTCGCTGCTTGCGGTGGCGTTCCATGTCGCCGGGGTGGTCCTGTTCTACGAATTGTTCAAACCCGTGAACCCAACGATCGCACGCCTCTCGGCCTGGGTCAGCCTCATCGGTATTGCACTGCAGGCGGTGAGCGCCGTTTTCCAACAGGCACCGTTAAGCGTCCTAGGAGGGGAGGCGTTCGCCTCTGCTTTCACGGCAGAGCAGCTACAGGGGCTGGCGTATCTGGCGCTCCGCATCCAGGGACAGACGGTTAACATGTATTTGATCTTCTTCGGCATTTCGATCCTGCTGCTTGGATATCTCATCTTTAAGTCCGGCTTCGTCCCTCGGCTCATTGGCTTACTGGAGATGCTGGCAGGCGCTGCCTACCTAGTCCTGCTGTGGCCGCCGCTCGCCAGTGTATGGCACCCCTACTATCTGTTCTTCGCCGTCGGCGAACTCGTCCTGGGGATTTGGCTTCTGGTAAAGGGCGTGGACTCTGCGCGTTGGCACGAGCGCAACCGCGCCTTCAGGCGTGCCCTTTCCGAAAGCTGATCCAATCCAGGGATGAAAGCAATCGTCTGAACCCGATGTGGACCCCCGGCGGCAAGCTCATCTCGGTCGACAACGAGTCTCCGAAATTCGTGCCGGCGGATCTCGTCTTCCTCCGGGAGCTGGCTGAGTCAGGCGCCCTGCAACCGGTCAGCGATCGAACGTATCCGCTGGAAGAGATGGTGGAAGCGCACCGCTATGGGACGGCGGGCATAAAAAGGGGAATGTGCTCATCACGGCGGGGCATCCTTGATTTCATTCACGCGCCGCAGACAAGATGGTTCACCGCCGGCTTTGATTAGACCCTAACCCTCATGCAGGAGCAGGTTGCACCGTCCCATAAACAGTCAACACGTTCCACCAGGAAAACGCTTAGGGTCAGCCTGCTTCCTCACCGGTTCCCGGATTGTCCACCTCAAACGGAACCCGAACCTCAATTTTCGTCCCCTGTCCGTGCACGGAGGTGACATTGAAATCCCCGCCAAACGCTTCTGCGCGCTCTCGCATAATCGTCAGGCCGTGAGCGCCGGAACGCTTTGCGCTTTGTAAAGATTTGATCCCCGCGCCTTGATCCTCAATTGCCAGGTAGATCATATCCCCCTCCTGCCGCAGAGTCAGGGCGGCTTCTTCCGTATTGGCATGCTTGGCAATGTTAAACAATGCTTCCTGGGCAATCCGCAGCAACGCCAATTCCAAATTCGGATCCAAACGCGGGATGGCAAGATGATTATTTCTAAATTGCACGTTAATGTGATGGCGAGAACGGAACTGGGCTACGAGCGAGTCAAGAGCTGATTCCAGCCCATAATCATCGATCTCGGCAGGTCGCAAATCTGTCATCACACTGCGTACCAGATCAATCACCTGGGCTGCGAGACTGATCGAATCGGTCAATCGTGCGTCGTTTTCCGCCTTGGGAGTCGCCAAAAGCTCATCACTCATGATCACCAGGTTCATTTTCAATGCCGCCAGACTCTGAGTCACCCCATCGTGCAGCTCACGGGCGATAATCCGGCGTTCCGTCTCCTGCGCATCAAAGAGACGCTGAGAGAGGAGCTCCAGATTCTTCTGACCTTCCACTAATGCCAGATTCGCCGCTTTCAGGTTTACGGCACCGTCCTGCACGCGTTTTTCCAGCTCGATGTTTTTTTGTTGCAGCGCATCCTCACTTTTCCGAAGGATCTCCTGGACTACCTTGCGGTGATGGATGTCTTGCACGATACCGATGGTATAGAGAGGTTTTCCGTCCTCATCTCGCACAAGCGAACGGATAATCCCGACCCAGATGCTTGCCCCATTCCCGCGGACGTAACGTTGTTCACTGTTATAGAAAGGAAGACGGCCAGCAACAAGCTCCTGATAAAGATTCGTTTCCCTTCTTACATCGGCGAGGTTTGTGAAGGCATGGACGTCCAGACCCAGTAACTCTTCTTTCTTATGACCGATGATCCGACAAAATTCTTCATTAACGTTGGTATAGTTGCCGTCCAGAGAGCATTCCACAATCCCAATCGGGGCATGCTCATATAGCTCGATCATATGCTTTTCATCGCGAGTTCGCTTGATTTCTTCACTCTTTTTACCTATTTCTTTCGCCCCTCTTTGGACGCGGAGATACGGCTTCATCTAACAACCTCTCAGGAATGTATAAATGGTAAAGGGCAGAGCAAGTTTTATCCCCGTGAAGGATCGCTCGCTCGGCGCTGCATGATTATAACCTTGTTCCTTATATCTCTGCGAACAGCTAACACAGGGAAAGACCCGAAGAGTTTGCCTGGCAAATTCTTTCGTTCGTGCCGGAATCATTTCAACGAAATCAAGCCTTCGCCGCGTAAAGCCCTGAACGGGTCAGGGCGTCAGCCCCGTGTCTCATCTTAGTTCTGAGAGGTGTTTATAGTTAAGGCTGACGTTCACACAAATCGCTGTACTACGCAGGACTGAGAGCAAAACGCATGACCCACTATGCCATTGAAACAACGAATTTGAGCCGGCGTTTCGGCGCCATCAGAGCAGTCGATCAACTGGATTTGCACGTACCACAGGGCAGTATCTATGGGTTTTTAGGTCCCAACGGCTCGGGCAAAACGACGACGATCCGCATGCTGCTCGGGCTGATTCGCCCTGATCAGGGCAACGTCCAGATCTTCAATCTGCCACTGGAAAAACAGCGTCTAGCCGCGCTGGAACAGATCGGCGCCCTGGTGGAATTGCCTTCCCTCTACCCGCATCTGACAGGCTGGGAGAATCTGGAGCTCACCTGCCGCCTGGTGAACGGGAAGCCCGGTCACATTCCGCGCGTGCTCGATATCGTCGACCTGGCAGCAGACGCCCGGCGACTGGTGCGGGGGTATTCTCTTGGAATGCGCCAACGCCTAGCTCTGGCGCTCGCCTTACTAAGAGAACCAAAATTGCTGATCCTGGACGAACCGACCAACGGGCTGGACCCGGCAGGGATTCATGAAATGCGTACTCTGATTCGGGCACTGCCCGCCGAACAGGGAATGACTGTTTTTATATCCAGCCATCTGCTGAGCGAGGTGGAGCAGATGGCAACCGATGTAGGAATTATCCATGCGGGAAAGTTACTATTTCAAGGGCCTCATTCCGAGCTCCAGGCACAACAGCGGGAACAGATC
>DATFHE010000067.1:0-2562 GCA_035248745.1 Anaerolineales bacterium
GTCATCACATTATGAACCAGTAGCCACCAGGTGATGGGCAAGATCGACAGGATGCCTAAAATAAATCCGTCGCGCAGAAAGATACGGAGAGATTTCCGATTCTCGATCAGGATCACGAACCCTGCCGTTGCAGTGATCGCCAACCCTACATAGCGCAGCATCGGAGCCAGGATGCTGAAGAGCACCATCCAGACAAAAGATTTATAAGACCACTTCTTGATGTATTCGTCAACGGCGATGAGAAAGCCAAGCGTCAGCGTCAGGTAGAAGGGGTCGGAGCTGATGGTGGCATGAATCCGCAAGGCAGGCAGGGACAAAAAGACAAACAGGCTGGCAAGATAGGCATATAAGAGTTTATCTGGGAACGCACGATAAAAAAGGACCCCGCTTAGAAAAACATTCAGCCCAAGCAGAAACACATTGAGATACCAGCCCGCGACGAAAACATCGCCACTGGTCAACAGGCTGAACCCCGCCAGGAGGATAGAATAAAGAGGCGGCCAGGAAAGAAGTGGAAGCCCTCTGTGGTCATACAAGCCATTTCCTGCAAGAAGATTCTGCGCCACCGAAAGATATTTGGTCGAATCGGAGGAAACGCCTGCACCATAGCGAGAGGTGGCGATGCCGCATAGAATACTGCCCGCAAGGGCGAGCACGAAAAGAAACAGCCAGTATTTTGTTTTGGACTGTGGAATGGACATAAATGATTCGAGCACAATTATAATGGCGCAATGGACAACCCTCACACTCTCACCATTTCGGATGCACTGGAAGCAATACGAACAAAAAAACTATCGGTCCGGGAGCTGGTCGATGCCTGCTCCCGTCAGATCGAGCGATTGAATTCGAAGCTGAACGCGTTCATCACAGTGATTCCCCCGGACGATGCGATCAAAGCTCAATTCCCTGAAAGCGATGCAACTTCCTCGAAAACCTTGCGCGGCATTCCTATCGCCATCAAAGACCTGTTCGATATGGCAGGACTTCGCACCACGATTGGATCGAAATTCTTTGCAGATCACATCGCGGAGCAGGATGCTTTCGTAATCGAGAAGCTGAAGCAAGCCGGCGCTATCTTGATGGGGAAAACGAATACACATGAAATCGCCCTCGGTATCACCGGGAATAACCCCCACTACGGGACCGCGCGCAATCCCTGGGACACGACCCGGATTCCCGGCGGTTCCTCGAGCGGGTCTGCGATCGCCGTGGCGACGGGGATGGCGCTCGGGGCGCTTGGCTCGGATACAGGTGGCTCGATCCGCATCCCTGCCTCGTTATGCGGCATAGTTGGCTTCAAACCGACCTTTGGACGCGTCAGCCTGCGCGGTGTGTTCCCACTGTCCTGGAACCTCGATCACGTGGGACCGTTTGCAAAACGTGTGAGAGATATTGCCTTGATGATGCAGGTGATGGCTGTTCATGATCCGCTTGACCCGGCTTCTGCGAAGATGTTGACCGGTGAGTATCTTGGTCACTTACAGGATAATGTCAAGGGAAGAAAGATCGCGCTGGGGGTTGGCGATTTCATAGAGACGTCACATACCGAAGTTCTTGGAGCAGTACGCGAAGCAGCGAACGTGCTTAGGTCCTTAGGCTGCAAAGTAGAGGAGGTGGACGTCAGTTGGCTGCAAGAGGCAGCGCTTGCCAACAAGATCATAACGCAGTCGGACGGCGCAGCCGTCCATCGTGACCGTCTGCAGGAGCATCCTGAGATGTTCGGCGATGACATCCGCCGCAGGCTGGAAGACGGGGCGAATACACCACTCACGGACTATATCCTCGCCCGGCGCACGCAAGCGGAAGTCAGGAAAAGGCTTGAGGGATTCTTTGAAACGTACGACTTTCTCATTCTCCCCACTACACCTATTGCCGCGCCGACCATCGAAGGGCACGACGCGGTCGAGCAGGCAGCGCGGCTGACGCGCTTCACGGCGCCTTTCAACCTCTCAGGCTTGCCCGGGTTGTCGCTTCCCTGCGGGTTCACCAAGGATGGGTTGCCCATAGGCTTGCAAATCGTTTCTCGCGCCTGGGGGGAATCTAAGGTATTAAATCTTGGGCATGCCTTTGAACAGGCAACAGAGTGGCACAAACACATGCCGGTTCTGTAATATGTCGCCTGACAAACGCGGCCTACAGCCGTTGATATAACGCCATCTCCCAAACGAAAAGACGTCGTAGAGTTACTCGCTTAAGGCCTTCTCTTTTCAAAAGCGCATCCATTTCCGCGACCGGGTGGAGAAACACACGGAACGGATCTTTGCGGAGCCGCTGAAAAAAATTTATGATCTTCAATCCAATGCGCAGGTACCACACCTCTCGTGGATATGTGAATGCCAGTGCACGCTGGCTGTGTTCCGCGGCGGCTTTCAGCAAGCGGCGGAAATCAGGGTAGCAGCACACGACACGGTCCAGCGTGACGATATCTGCTTTTGGGATTTCAGAAGCGACATCTGTAAAATCGGCATGGATGAATCTCACCTGTTCCCTATGGCCGCGCCGGGCGGCTTCCTGCTTGGCTTCCTTCAAATACGCCGAAGAGGCGTCTACGTGCGTAGCTTC
>DATFHE010000068.1:0-5378 GCA_035248745.1 Anaerolineales bacterium
ATAAAAATCGAGTTGTTACAACGTGCAGGAAAATCCAATGAAGTATAGCACGCCTCTACCGCTGCCATCACCAATTACTATTTACCAATTACCGTCTACTATATACCACTGCCCCTGCTACTGTGCTGTATTGCCACCATCCACCAGCAGCAGATGCCCGGTGACAAATGAGGAACCGTCCGACGCCAGGAACAGCACAGCCTGCGCGATCTCTTCCGGTTTGCCGAAGCGCCCCATAGGGATGTATTCGCTGGATGCTTTCATCGCTTCTTCGATCGTTACCGGATCGGAACTCTCGAAATATCCTTTTTCCATCCAGCGATCCACGAAGGTATCGCCGGGGCAGACGGCATTGACGCGGATGTTCTCGCGGGCATAATCCAGCGCCATGGCTTTCGTCATCATCGCCACTGCCCCTTTGCTCATGATGTACGGGAACGCGTCCCGCCCCGCTACCACAGACCAGTCTGATCCATTATTAATGATCACGCCCTTGCCCTGCCTCCGCATGTAGGGCAGGACCAGCTTGCTCATGCGCCAGACCGCAGTCACATTGATAGCGAGCGTCTCATTCCATATTTCTTCAGACGTCGTTTCCGCTGTCCCACCGGTAACAATCCCCGCGTTGTTGAACAGGATGTCCACGCGGCCGAATTCGGTAAGAGTCCTTTCCACGACGCGGGCGCAATCGGCGGCCAGGGTATGATCCGCTTCGACAAAGAGGCAGCGCGCGCCCGATGCCTTGATCCCGCTTTCCAGCCGCTGACCTAATTCCGCGCGGCGCCCCGTAATGACGACGTGTGCGCCTTCTTCTGCAAATAAGAGCGCGGTCGCTTTCCCAATCCCGGAGGTCGCTCCGGTAACAATGGCAACGCTGCCTGTGAGTTTGCCCATAGGATTCTCCTTCTTGACAAGGTCCTTATATTCACAATAACATATCCGTATGAATCAACCGAATGACATCAAAGCGATTTTCTTCGATCTCGACGGGACATTACGTCATAGTGTCCCTTCCGGCGGTGAAGTCTTTACCGATTATGTAAAAACCCTGGGTTTAGCGGTAGATGCGGATGCCAACCTGCGCGCCATGCGCTGGGAGCATTTTTACTGGGCAAACTCGCAGGATCTGCGCAACGATCTTCTTGCTCATTCGGCTGAGACGGAAAATTTCTGGATCGAATACAGCCGACGGCGGTTGATCGCTTTAGGTGCTTCAGAGGAGTGGGCAAGAGAATTTGCCCCCAGAACCTCCATACACATGGGAGATGTCTACAAACCTGATAGCATCGTTCCGGAGGATGTGCGCCGCACACTGCCGCAACTAAAGGAAGCGGGATACATTTTGGCGGTCATTTCAAACCGCGACAAGCCCTTTCAGGATCTTCTGGAGGATCACGGCATCAGCCAGTTCTTTGATTTTTCTCTCGCAGCCGGGGAAGTGAACGTCTGGAAACCGGAGCCTGGTATTTTTAAGCATGGTCTGCAACGGGTGAATCTGCCCGCCAGCGAAGTAGTGTACGTGGGGGACAACTATTATGCAGATGTAGTTGGCGCGCGTAGCGCGGGGCTGCAGCCTGTCCTCTACGACCCACTGGGCATCTTTCCCGACCCTGACTGCGTCACCATCCAATCGTTGGATGACTTGATCACCATTGTCAGAGCCGCATAGAAAATTTCTATCGAAAGTGACTGCAGGGTTTACGCAGTTTCCTTGATTGACTCTTTGAGCGTTGCTGCCAGACGCCTCACCCCTTCGCGGATCGTTTCCGGAGACGAATACGAGAAGTTGATGCGCATTGTGTTGGCTCCCCCGCCGCGCGGGTGAAAGGCAGCGCCGG
Organism: Anaerolineales bacterium; assembly: GCA_035248745.1. Lineage (GTDB taxonomy): Bacteria > Chloroflexota > Anaerolineae > Anaerolineales > Villigracilaceae > Defluviilinea. Next base: position 1,839 of record DATFHE010000068.1, read on the forward strand.
GCACGAAAGCGACTTTACGTTCCACGGCTCGTTTCAGCAGCTCCGTTGCATCTGTCCCTTCGGGCAGGACGCCCCAGAGGAACATGCCACCTTTGGGCTTGCTCCACGTAACTCCCTGCGGGAACATTTCTTCCATCATTTCGAACATCACATCGCGGCGCTCTTTGTAGACCGCACGGATCAGCTTGACATGTTCATCCAGGAACCCGCCTTTTGCCACTTCATACGCCACGTACTGGTTGAAGGAGGATGTGTGCAGGTCGGCGGCTTGCTTGGTCATGACCAGTTTGCGAATGACCTCGGGTGGGGCAATGACCCACGCCAGTCGTAATCCTGGCGCAAGGAGCTTGGAGAACGTGCTGATGTAGATCACATTGCCGCTGTAATGACCGCCGCCGTTGAGACCACGATATTCACTGTCCAGGGAGACGATGGAGGGGATGTGCACGTCTTCGTACCGCAACTGACCATAGGGGTCATCTTCCACGATCGGCACACCGTAGCGGTCTGCTAACTCCACCAGCTTCTGCCGCCGCTCCAGACTGAGGGTGGAACCACTTGGGTTTTGAAAGTTAGGGAGGATATAAATGAACTTCGGTCCGATGCGTAAAGCAGCTTCCAGTTCATCCACGATCATACCGTTTTCATCTGCCCGGACGGGGATATATTGCGCACCATAGGCATTCCAGGCTTGCAGCGCGCCTACATAGGTGGGTGACTCGACGACAATATAGTCCCCGCGGTTCAGGAACAATCGTCCGATAAAATCCAGCGCCTGCTGGGAGCCGGAGGTAATCAAAATGTTATCCGCCGTAATTTCTATATTGTAGCGAGCCGTATGCCGTGCGATCATTTCCCGCAGCGGTTTGTATCCTTCGGTGGTGCTGTATTGCAGCGCCTGAGGTCCAAAGTTGTCCAGCACATAGTTGCAGGCTTCACGAAATTGCTCTACCGGGAAGACGTCCGGCGCCGGTAGCCCGCCTGCGAACGAGATGATATCGGGCTGCTCCGTCAGCTTTAACAATTCACGAATTACGGAACTTTCCATTCTCTGGATGCGATGGGCGTAACGATATTCCCAGGGTGTCTGCATGTTCTCTCCTTATGCAAAAGATAAAAAAAGCCTGACAGGTATGCGAGTGCCTGTCAGGCGTGCTGATTGCTGGACCAAAGTAGGTCGTGAAGGGTGATTGTCAGAATTCGTATCATGGCATTCCCTATCTTACTCAATTTCGGGCTTCCTTGCAATTGACTACATCATCCTGTTCTCACAAATCCGGACGTTGAAGGTTATACTAACTAGACGTAACCGCCTCACAAAGGTTTCTTAAACGTGAACCGATTGAGTCGTTGGAAGATCAGCGAAGAAAAGATCCTATCCTCTGCCGGTTCTCTACCCTGCGGGAGGACGGTCATGTAGGCGTTATGGTTGTACTATCTCATTTTCAGGCAAGACAATTGATCGAAGCGCGGGAAAGCGGACAGTCCTCCGTGAGGGTGTCTCTCGATCTTAATCTGACCCAGAGCAAGGTGATGCTTCAGCCGGAATCCGTTTTGTTCCCCGCCGGCGAACGTTTGGATTGGAAAAGCATTGAGGAAATATGCGCGAATGAAACCAACTGTTATCGTGTCGAGGGAGATCACCTAAAAGCGATCAGAGGATTCTCCGAATTTTCAGGGCGGGTCTATGGGTTGATGCCAACCGCCTCTGCCCCCACGATGCTCATCTCCGGCATTCCCATGCACCGGATCAAAGACACAAATCCACATCAGGACACGCTCAACAAGATCAAAGCGGTTGCATCCATAAAAGGCGATGTGCTGGACACAACAACAGGGCTTGGCTATACCGCGATCGAAGCCGCAAAGACTGCCAGGCACGTTACGACCATCGAGATCGACCCAACGGCACAGGAGATCGCGCGGTTGAATCCCTGGTCATACGCTCTCTTCGAGAGCACCAACATTACCCAGATCCTTGGAGATGCGTTCGAGGAGATCACGAAATTCGATCCAGCGTCCTTCTCGATCATCATTCACGACCCTCCCATGTTTAGCCTGGCAGGGGATCTCTATTCCCTGGCGTTTTATCAGCAGGCGTTTCGTGTGCTAAACCATAACGGACGGCTCTTTCACTATATTGGCGACCCCGAAAGCAAGTCTGGTGCGCGCGTCACGGCAGGCGTTATACGCCGCTTACAGGAAGCTGGTTTCAAACGTGTCATTCGTGCGCCGCGCGCGTTCGGTGTTGTGGCGTCCAAAGGATGACTGAAATGAATTCTCTTCTTTCCACACTTGCCCAGAAGGAGTACTGTTATCTGACAACAACGGGACGAGTAAGTGGGCGTCCGCATGAGATCGAGATCTGGTTTGGAGTCCAAAACAACTCACTGTATCTCCTCTCCGGCGGCGAGACATCGGATTGGGTGAAGAATCTGCGTAAGAATCCATCTGTCAGTGTGCGGATTGCGAATCACACCTTCACAGGGACGGCACGGGTCGTGCAGGACCAGGAGGAAGAGCGAACCGCCCGTTACCTCCTGGCGGAGAAGTATCAGGAATGGGAAGAAGGGAAGACGCTCAGCCAGTGGGCGCGGACGGCGCTGCCGGTCGCGATCGAAGTGAACGTTTAGATACATAACCATTCCTTTCATTAAGAACCTTTACACCAGGTGGGAATTGCGTTGATTTTGACCCGAATTTGTTGTACACTACTCACCAGTGAAACCTGAGTCTCTTCTTGGCGTATGGATGGGGACCGCGCATAACAGCAACGGCTGGGATATGAAAATTACACTGTCCGTCTTGCAACCTGTGGAGGTAGGGTCCATGTTAGGAATTTTTGACATCCCTCTTATCCCCTGTTCAGGGACATTCCGCGTAGTCAGCATCCAGGAAGAGAGGATTGAGTTAAAAGCGGAAAAGCTGCAAGGCGAATGTGGTCAGGCGTACTCGGAGTCCCTCGAACTGCTGCCCGATGGAACTCTCAGGTATATATCCAAAGGGAAAGACTGGGAAACCCGCGGCATCTTACAGCGCACAAGCCAATAAAAGGTGTTAAGTATGAATAGAGCCTGGTGGAAGGAAAGTGTAGTCTATCAGATCTACCCGCGCAGTTTTTATGATAGCAACGGAGATGGGGTTGGAGATTTACGCGGTATCCTTCAAAAGCTCGATTATCTCAAGGAACTTGGCATCGATGTGGTTTGGCTTTGCCCGGTTTATCAATCTCCCAACGATGACAATGGCTATGACATCAGCAATTATCAGGACATCATGGACGAATTCGGCACGCTCGCCGATTGGGAAGAGCTGCTGGCGGAAATGCACAAACGCAACATCAAGCTGGTCATGGATCTGGTGGTGAACCACACCTCCGACGAGCATCCATGGTTTGTGGAATCCCGTAAATCGAAAGACAATCCCTATCGCGATTTCTACATTTGGCGGCCTGCCAAAGATGGACAGGAACCAAATAACTGGCGTTCGTTTTTTAGCGGGTCTGCCTGGGAATATGACGAACAGACCGCTGAGTACTAT
>DATFHE010000069.1:0-2870 GCA_035248745.1 Anaerolineales bacterium
ATTTGATTCCTTCTGCCCGGATTGCAGCGCGCACATCCGCGCGGAACTGCTCCGGGACGAAATCGGTCACCACAACGGGTTTGCCGGTGGCAAAGACCTGTCCAACAATGCCCTCACCTTTTGCATATTCCATCACCTTCAGTGTCTCAGGCTTGAAACCATGGCTGACGCGCGGCACAACTTTGTTCTTTGCCTCGTCCCAGGCAAAGACGACGCTGCGGTCGGCGTGAAGCATATCCACCGCCACATCCACGAGCGTCTGGAACACCTGATTCAAACTGACATTGCGCAGGATCTTTTCGTCCGCCTGGTAGAGAGCCTCCATTTCACGACCGCGCTTTTCCAGGGCGAAGGTGCGCTCCTTGACCAGACGTTCAAGAGCGCGGTTGCGGTCCTGGATCGCCTTCGTGCGCAGCCGAACACCGCCTGTCACGATGGCAACGATCACCAGGCTTAACATCGCCCGGAACCACGTCGTCTGCCAGAAGGGCGGGATGACCGTAACATCAATTCGCACGGGCGTTTCATTCCAGATGCCGTCACTGTTACTGGCTTTGAGCAGTAATGTGTACGCACCGCCGGGCAGATTGGTATAACGACCGTCACGTTTTGTGCCGATGAAATGCCAGTTGGTATCGAAGCCCTCCAGGATGTAGGCATACTGGTTTTTGTTCGGCTGGTTGTAGCTGAGCGCAGCAAACTCAAACTCGAAGGAATTCTGCGGCCAGGTGAGCGTAATATTTTGTGTTGTTTCTATGCTGGAATCTGTGGCCAGGGGAGTGTCATCCTGAGTCAGTGATGTCAAAGTCACCGGCGGCAGATAGGGACTGTCATTAATTGTCAATGGCTGGAACGCGTTCAGTCCATTGATGCCGCCAAAATACAGCTCGCCGTCCCTGCCTTTGGCGTACGCACCAGAGTTGAATTCATTACTCTGAAGACCGTCACCTGCGTCAAAATTCCGAAACGATTCTGTCTCCGGGTCGAAGCGTGAGATGCCGAAGTTCGTGCTCATCCAGAGATAGCCGTCAGAGTCTTCCAGGATGCCGTACACCACGCCATTCGGCAGGCCGTCTTTCTCGAGATAGTAGGTAAAGGTATCGGTCTCCGGCTGGTAGAGATTCAACCCACCACCCCCTGTGCCAACCCAGAGGCGTCCTTTGGCATCTTGATAGATGGAGAGGATCACATCGCTGCTAATCGCTTCCTTGTTGCGAGCATTGTAGCGATAACGTGTGAACTCCTCTGTTTTCGGGTTGAACTTGCTCAACCCACTTTCCCAGGTACCAATCCATAAGTTGCCTTCGCGGTCTTCAAAAATAGAATTCACGGCGGGTCCGCTCAGGCTGTTTGGATTTCCCGGTTCGGGCTGGTAATGCGTGAATGTCTCTGTTTGCCGGTCAAAGAGGTCGAGTCCGGCAGCGGTGCCGAGCCAGAGATTATTCTGGCTGTCTACATAGACCTCGTAGACGAGGTTTGCACTGAGGCTGGCAGGATTTTCGGGGTCACGCTGGTAGTGCTTGAAGGAGAAAGAGTTCCTGTCAAACCGTTCGAGCCCGTCCCATGTACCAATCCAGAGCATACGATCCTGGTCTTCATGTATGGAGTAAATGATATCTGAAGTGATGCTATCGGGACGGTTCGGGTTGTTGCGGTAATGGACGACCTGTCCAGTCGAGCGCGTCAGCCGGTTGAGTCCCTCACCGGCGGTTCCAATCCACACGTACCCATCCGAGTCGGAATAGATGGAAATAATCGAATTGTCACTCAGTGAATTCTTGGTCTGAGGATCGTTCCGGTAGTAGGCGAAATAATCCCGCCTGCGGTCATACTTGTTGACGCCGCCGCCCCACGTCCCCACCCATAGAATACCGCCGCGGTCCTCATAGATGGACAATACATCATCCTCACTGAGGCTTTTGGAGAAGGTTGGGTCATTCCGGTAATGGATGAATCGTTTCCCCGACGCGCTGAGACGGTCCAGCCCTTCCGCGGTTGCAATCCACAGATTCCCGGTGATATCCACGTGTAGGTCACGGATCGCATTGCTGGCAAGGCTCTGGTCATTTTTATCGTCATGCACAATCCGCTCAAAGGTACCTGAGTCGGGGTGGAATTTATTCAGCCCATCTGCTGTGCCTACCCAGAGCACGGACTTCCTGTCTTCGATGATTGATTTGACATAGTTGCTGCTAATCGTGCTGGGATCATCCGAGATGTTCTGATACGGTATGAATGTGTTGTTCGATGGATTGAAGAGGTTCAAGCCAGCAGCGAAGGTGCCCACCCAGAACCGGCCACGGCTGTCTTCATAGAGCGCTGTAATGTTTTTTCCGCTGATACCTTCCTGCTTGGAAGGACTGTATACATAATGCTTAAAGGAACCATTCGAGTGGCTGAAGAGGTCTAACCCGCTCGTTGTACCCACCCAGAGATTATTATTCTTGTCTATATAAAGGACATTAATATGGTTATCGATCAAGCTGGCAGGGTTGGCTTCATCATGGAGGAAACGGATAAATTCCTCTGTGCGCGGATCAAACCGATTCAAGCCCAGCCGCGTGGCAATCCATAAATAACCCTCCTGGTCCTCCACAATCGAGGTAATCCAGCGATCACTCAGGCTATTGATGACATCGGGATCGGGCTTGTAAATCTTAAAGCTGTATCCATCGTAGCGGTTTAACCCATCTTCGGTCCCGAACCAGAGGAATCCGCGGCGATCCTGAAAGATTACTTTTACAGAGCTTTGCGAAAGTCCCTGTTCAATATTGATGCGGTCAAAACGCAGCACACAATTGCAGATCTGAGGGAGGGATGCCGCAGGCACGCGGCTTACCTCCGGAGCACGATCTGTGGGGGCGGCGGAA
>DATFHE010000070.1:0-3481 GCA_035248745.1 Anaerolineales bacterium
CCCGCAAATCACCGTCATGATCCCCCCGCCAGCAGTCGGAAAACCCTGCTCTTCCAAGCCCATGCCTCGCATCATCTGGCTCATCATCACACCCTGGGCAGGCAGCGCCAGTAACGAACCTACAAGTGACCCCAAAAATACCCACAGAAACGCGGTGGTAGATTTGGCATTCGGCGACTGAGCAATTCTTGCAAAGGTCTGCTCGCTGGGTCGGGTGATAGCATCCCGCCAGACGGAAGCCCACTCTGAAACGCCAGATGGCGGCGGTAGCATGGGAGCGTTCGTTGGTTCGTTCATCAATACCTCCAGAAAGTTTTTTTTATTATTTCACTAAACGGAGGGAATTGCAACCTCTTAAACGAAAAAAACACCCTAGACATTCCATGGATGGGAAACAAATTGGTATTCGCACTGTCGACGGCTTCATTTTGAATGAAGCGTTTGCGAAAATAACACAAACGTTCTACTTAGCAGTAAAATTATCTGACATGGAAATTTCAGAAAAACTTCAAGGTATTCTCGCCACTCTTCCTGCCAAACCGGGCTGTTATCTGATGAAAAATGCCGAGGGGAAGATTATCTACGTCGGCAAAGCGATCAGCCTCCGGAACCGCGTTCGCTCGTATTTCCACGCGGATACGAGCCACGACGCGAAAACGCGGCGGCTCGTACGCGACATTGCAGACATTGAGTGGATCGTGGTGGGGTCGGAGTTGGAGGCACTCATCCTCGAGATGAACCTCATCAAGAAGCATCGTCCCAAATACAATGTCCGCCTCAAGGATGACAAACGTTATCCTTACATCAAGGTTCACTGGGCAGATCCCTTCCCCAAGATCACAGTTACACGCCAAATGGTGGAAGATGGCTCGCGCTATTTCGGTCCATACACGTCTGCCTGGGCTGTCTATCAAACGTTAGATGTATTGCGCCGTATCTTTCCCTACCTGACTTGTGATCGCGAAATCACAGGGATGGATAAACGTGCGTGTCTTTATTACGACATCAAGCTTTGCACGGCTCCTTGTATCGGCGTAGTCAACCAGGTGCAATACCGCCAGACCATCGCAGACCTGATGAGTTTTTTGAGTGGGCATAGTGAAGCCATTGTCGCGCGGATTCAGAGCGATATGCAAAAGGCTTCTGAAGACATGCGCTTCGAACGGGCTGCGGCGTTGCGGGACCAGCTCAAAGCCATCCAGTCGATTATTGAACGCCAAAAAATCATCTTCGCCACTGATTACCTCGATTCAGATGTGCTCGCCATGGCGCGCAGCAACGGCGAAGCCTGCGTGCAGATCTTTTTCATTCGTGGCGGCAAGCTGATCGGACGGGAATACTTCATCCTGGAAGGAACGGAGGACGAAGCCGATACAGAAGTGATGGAACAGTTCATCACACAGTTCTACACCGAAGCAGCTACAATTCCCCAGCAGGTGATGCTGCCGCAGGAAATCGAAGAAGCAAAGATCATCAGCCAATGGCTGCGATCCAAGCGCGGCGGGGAGAAGGTCGAGTTCTTCGTGCCGAAAGAGGGACAGCCGCGCGAACTGGTGCAGATGGCAGCCGAAAACGCGACAGAGACTCTCCAGGCCCTGCGCGCCCAATGGCAGGCAAATACGCACAAGCAGGAGCAGGCTCTGGCCGAATTGCAGGAGGCGCTGAAGTTACCTGTGCCCCCGAATCGCATTGAATGTTACGATATTTCGAACATGCAGGGCACTGCTATCGTGGGTGCCATGGTCGTCTTCACGCAGGGTGTGCCAGATAAAAAGCTGTATCGCAAATTTAATATTGAGAGTGTGGTCGGCGCGCCGGACGATTTCGCCTCGATGGAAGAGATGCTCACGCGCCGCTTCCGCAGGTGGCGCGGCGGTCAGCAAACAGAGTCTGCGCCGGGTGCCAAACCAGATGCATCCTTCTCCTTCCTGCCGGATCTTGTCATTATCGACGGCGGTAAGGGACAGCTGGGGCGGGCTGTGAGCGTCCTTGAGAAGTTCGATTTACAGGATAAAATTCCAATTGTGGGACTGGCAAAGCAACGCGAGGAGATTTTCTTCCCACACCGGTCAGAATCGTTACTGCTACCTCGTCATTCTCAGGCACTCTATCTTGTGCAACGCATCCGTGATGAGGCGCATCGTTACGGAATCACTGCCCACCGCAAGAAGCGCCAAAAGCTTGGGATGGCTTCGCAATTGGACTCCATCCCCGGTATTGGCCCAACCCGCCGAAAAGCCCTCTTGAAACATTTTGGCTCCGTGGATAAGATTAGGGAAGCGTCCGTGGAAGATCTGCGTGTCATCGTCCCGGAAGATGTGGCACAATCGATCAAGGCACACTTGGAATGAAAAACGTCTGGGTTGTTGATGATGATGAGGAAATGAATCGCGCGATTGGGCTGATGTTAAGAATGCTCGATTGTGACGTGAAGTCATTCCACAATGCTCGTTCCGCTGCGCAGACATTACTCACCGGAAAGACTCCCCAGGTTCTTTTTTTGGATATCAATATGCCGGAGATCTCCGGATTGGATATGCTGGAATTTCTACGCCGCCGCCCGGAATGGAAGCAGCTTCCAATTATCATGCTCTCCTCGGAAAGCGCGGACAGCACAGTGGATGCAGCACTTGCGCTCGGGGCAAACGCATACATTATGAAACCAGTGACAATTCAAGAGTTGGACCGAGTCATGACTACAGTCTCTGATAAACATGCAGGTATTGAGTAAATTATGGCAACTAAGAAATCCAAGAACACGAAACCGCCGAAAGCAAGTGAGAATCAGAAAAATAGACAGACCAGAATCCTGCGAATTTTCCTCATCGTGTTTTCCATCCTGTTGATCCTTTCGATGGTCCTTTCTCTGACTCAATATTAGCAACTCTACAAAGCTGACCTTTATGGCGCGCTGTTAAAACCGCGCTTTCTTTCCCTTTGACGCTGTCGTCGATAGTATGAAAAAGTATCCCTTCTTTATTTTTCTATTTACATTGTATCCAAGCCTTGCATTACTGACCTGGAATTTCCGGGAGGTGGATGCAAGTGTCATCATTCGACCTTTGCTTTTTTCCATCGGGATTACCGCAATCCTTTCTTTGGTCGGTTTCTCGTTGATCAGGAGTCTGCCCAAAACAATCCTGATCTCCACAATTTTCATCCTTTTCTTTTTCAGCTTTGGGCACATTTCCGTTTCGATAGAGGAGTCGGAGTTCGCCTCTTCCCTTGGTTTGGGAAGCTGGTTGGTCATAGTAATCCTTTCCCTCATAACGTTGTTGATCTTATTTTTCTTGTGCCGTGCGATTCTAAAATCAAACAAGAACCTGACTTCGGTTTATCCGACCCTGAACATCATAGCTTTATTCCTGGTGCTTTCTTCTGGCTACCTGCTGGTAAACAGATTCTTTGCAAGACAAATAAATCCATCGAGCCTGCAACAGACGGGGCTTGAAGAGAAAGCAGCGGGACCCGATGTCTATTA
>DATFHE010000071.1:0-6501 GCA_035248745.1 Anaerolineales bacterium
CTGAGTGCCTTCTTCAATAGCTGGTTATACAGCGAGGAGCTTGCGCCAATCCAGGCAATGGGATTGGAAGCAAAGTAATAATTTAAATTTTTATAAACTTTTTACAATTCACCTCTTGACGAAAATTAGATTTGGATATAAAGTTAAGTCTGCTTAACTAAAAAGAAGACTTAACTATGATTTCTCCTCCTCAACTTATCCAAACTATCAGGCAGTTCATGGATTTTGCCATGCATCATTCCATGCGGGAACGCGCACATTTTGCAAAAGCAACCGGACTCTCCATGCCGCAGTTCGGGATTCTGATGCAATTACATTATCGCGGGAACTGCGCGGTGGGTGACATCAGCGAGCGCTTTGACATCACGAATGCGGCTGCGAGCCAGCTTGTGGACAAGCTTGTGCAAAGCAGGCTGATCCAGCGTGAGGAAGATCCGAGCGACCGCCGCGCAAAACTTCTGAATCTCACCGACAAGGGCAAAACGTTAATTCAGCAGGGCATCGAAGAACGCTATCGCTGGGTCGATCAACTGGCAGAAAAGCTCACCGCAAAAGAGCGCGCAAAAGTGGATGAGGCAATCACAATCCTGATGGAAGCTGCGAAAAAAATGGAAACAGAATCCATGGCAGCCACAGCCTGATATCCTAAAGCTTTTCACACTCAATTCATAACCAGGTCGTACACTACGTTTTGTAGAGCGACTGTTAAGTCAATCTCCAGTTTTTGTCGTTCCATTACCATTTACCAATTACTCTTCAAAGGAATCTATGCAAGCCACATTATCCCGAACTCGTACAAACACGCGCCCTCGCTCCTCATTCAAAGGTATTGGCCGTGCCGTCCGCTACCTGACTCGATATGGACGTCAGGCTGCCTTACCGTATATCTTTCTCGTCGTTGCTACGCTCTCACAACTGGCTGTCCCTCGCATGGTGCGTAACGTCATCGACGCCGTGACAAGCGGTTATATAGCGGATCAGGTACTAAAAGGCATCGATCAAATCCCTGCCAGCCTTGTTAGTAGCGCTTTGCCCAGAATTCTTGAAGCCACAGGGAAACCAGCGTCATTGACGCTGGATCAGCTCAAAGCCCAGCTAGCAGCGGATGTGACGAATGCACCACAGGCATTAATTGTTGCCCTGGTCCTCATCCTCATCTTCGCAGTCCTGCGCGGCGTCTTTGCTTTCCTGCAGGCATTCTGGGCAGAGAAGAACTCACAAGCGGTTGCGTATGATCTGCGTAATGATCTGTATGCCAAGATCCAGAATTTATCCTTTTCGTATCACGATAAAAACCAGACCGGTCAATTGATGATCCGCGCCACCGACGATGTGGAAAAAGTTCGTCTCTTCATCGGGCAGGGACTCTTGCAGCTCGTCGGCGCCGTGATTCTGCTGGTGGGCACAATCATCATTTTGTTCACGTCCAGCGTCTCCCTGGCATGGACGGCGATGCCCATTCTGCCGGTGGCATTTGTGCTGTTCGGCGTGTTTGCCAGCCTGGCGCAGCCCATGTTCATCAAAGTGCAGCAAAAACTCTCCCATTTGAACACGGTCTTGCAGGAGAATCTGGCAGGCATTAAAGTCATCAAGGCGTTTACGCGCGAGAAGGAGCAGCAGGCAAAGTTCAGACAGGCAGCAGATGCCTCCATGGAGCAATCCATTGCAGTCTCGCGCTTGTTTACCTTTATGTTTCCGTTTATTTTCCTGATTGCGAACCTCGGGCAAGCCGCCATCACTTATGTAGGCGGCAAACAGATCATTCTGGGGCTGCTCAGTCTTGGCGCCTGGCAGGAATTCTCGATCTATTTGATGTACCTGTTCTTCCCGGTGGCTCAGTTCGGGTTCATCATTACCCAGATGGGACAGGCATCTGCCTCTGCCGAGCGGATCTTTGAGATCCTCGATGCCAGGTCGGATATTCAGGATAAGCCGGATGCGGTCCGGCTCCCGGAAGTGCAGGGCGATGTTAAGTTCGAAAACGTGACCTTCCGCTACTTTGGTGGCGGGGACCCTGTGCTGAACAACGTCTCGTTTGAAGCGAAACCCGGCGAAACGATCGCTCTGCTGGGTGCGACAGGCTCCGGCAAGACTACAATCATTAACCTTTTACCGCGCTTTTACGATCCCAGCGAAGGCAGGATCACTATCGATGGCTACGATTTGCGCAATGTGACTATCGACTCCCTGCGCTCACAGATTGGGATTGTGCTGCAGGAAACAACTTTATTCAGCGGCACGATTCGCGAGAACATCGCCTTCGGCAAACCCGAGGCGACACTGGAAGAAATCCAAAACGCTGCCAAAGCGGCGGCGGCGCATGATTTCATCCTGTCCTTTCCGGATGGCTATAATACTCACGTGGGGGAACGCGGGCAAACCCTCTCTGGCGGGCAGAAACAGCGCCTTGCCATTGCCCGCGCGCTTCTCCTTAATCCTCGAATTCTCATTCTGGATGACTCCACCTCCAGCGTAGATCTCAACACCGAAGCGCAGATCCAGAGCGCCCTCGATACCCTGATGAAGGGACGCACGTCATTTGTCATCGCGCAGCGCATCGGTACTGTGCGAAACGCCGATAAAATCCTTGTGCTCGACAAGGGCGAGATCGTCGAGCAAGGCAAACATGCCGATCTGATGGAGAATAGCGCCATCTATGCAGAAATTTATAACTCTCAAATTCTGGCGTTTGAAAATGAACGCGCCGAGCAATTGAAGGAAGGTGCAGCATGATGCGTTTTGGCGAAATGCTCAATAGAGAAACGATCAAACCGCGCAACCTGAGCGAAACGCTCGGACGGCTTGGTAAATATTTTGTACGCTTTTGGTACATGCTCGCGCTGGCACTACTCTTCGTGGTGATTGCTACCTGGACTCAGGTTACTACACCGGAATTGATGGGGCAGGCAACGGACTGCTTTCTCGTCCCGGCAGGGGCTTCTGCGTTCGGAGGGTTCGGCGGTGCGCAGCCTCAGGAAGTAACCTCAACCTGTTACCTTGACACAGAAAATCCCTCCACATTGTCGCTCTCGCGCCGGATCATTTATAAGGCGTTCACTCTCGGCGGTTTTGAAGCCGTAGACCCTGTCACCGCCACCAACGAGCAGCGCATCGCAGGGTTGTTGCGTCTCATCCTGATCATGATCGCGTTGTTTGTCTTAGGATCGATTGTCACCGGCGCGACGTTTTTCGTGATGGCATGGACGGGGCAGCACGTTTTGCGCGTCCTGCGTGTGGAAGTGTTCGAGCAGCTGCACCGCCTGTCGTTGAGCTATTACTCGGAACACGAAGCCGGCGACTTGATGAGCCGCATTACCAACGACACAAGCGCCATTGAGCAAGCCTTTTCCTTCGCGCTGGTGAACGTGATCAGCGGTGTGCTGCTCCTGGTGTGGGTATCCTATAACATGGTCATGGCGAACCTGCCATTCGCTCTGCTGTCGTTGTCTGTGGCGCCGGTCATGTTCCTGGCGACGCTGTATTTCTCAGAGCAGGCGCGCAAGGCATTCCGCGTCTCGCGTGAGGAGATCGGGAACGTCAATGCTGAGCTGCAGGAATCGATTGCCTCGGTGCGCGAAGTACAGGCATTCAATCGCGCCGACGAGAACATCGAACAGTTCAAGGAAGTAAATGCCGCCAACCGCGATGCGAACGTCCGCGCGGTCGCTTACACCTCTGCGCTGGCGCCGGCACTGGAGGCATTATCGTATGTAGCTCTCGCTATCGTCACAGGCGTTGGCGGATGGTATCTCCTTCGTGGGCAATCTCTGCTGGGCACAGCGGTCACCCTCGGGTTGGTCGTGACGTTCCTTGGGTACGTCCAGCGCTTCAACCAGCCCATCCAGCAGATCGCAGTGCTGTGGACGAATATCCAGAACGCCATCGCCGGTGCGGAGCGGATCTTCCACATCCTGGATGAAAAACCTGCGGTTTTCAACAAATCAGGCGCGCAGAACATGCCGCAGATCCGGGGACAGGTGGAGTTCGACCACGCAACCCATTCGTATGAAGATGGTGTGCCGGTGCTGAAAGATGTTTCCTTCACAGCCGAGCCCGGGCAGACGGTTGCCATCGTCGGTCCGACGGGCGCAGGCAAGACCACCATCATCAATCTAATTCCCCGTTTCTACGATGTGACTGGTGGCGCCGTACGGATCGATGGCGTCGATGTGCGCGACGTCAACATGAGGAGCCTGCGCGAGCAGATCGGGATTGTGTTGCAGGATACCTTCCTGTTCAGCACCACGGTGATGGAGAATGTTCGCTTTGGACGACCCAACGCGACGGATGAAGAAGTGATCGCAGCCATCAAGCTTGCCAACGCCGATTCGTTCATCGAGCGCCTGCCGGAGAAATACCAGACCGTACTGGGGGAACGCGGCTCGGGTCTTTCGCAGGGGCAGCGCCAGCTGCTTTCCATCGCACGCGCCGCCCTCGCCGACCCGCGCATCCTCATTCTGGACGAAGCCACTTCCAGCGTGGACACGCGCACGGAGCGTCTCATCCAACGGGCGTTCGATGAATTGCTCAAGGGGCGCACTGCGTTCGTCATTGCGCATCGTCTTTCCACGATCCGTAACGCGGATGTGATCCTGGTGCTCAAAGATGGTCAGATTATCGAACGCGGCAGGCATGAAGAATTGCTCGCCAAGGAAGGCTTTTATTACGACCTGTATATGAGCCAGTTCAAAAAGCAGGAAGACATCGCAGCAGAAGCAGCCATTGCCAGTTAAGTCGACACTGGAAATGTAAAAGCACGACAGAGGAAAGGCGTTAAGTCTTTCCTCTTTTTATTTGTTAAGACCTGCGAGTTCCGTTCGTTTTGAATGACCGTCGTGATAAAATCTGGCGGTTCGGCAATTCAGCTATCTCTGTTTCAGACAGGTTGGAAATTATCTTGACTGCACTCACAAACACCCCTTCCCGTTCCAAACTCGGTTTGCTCCTCCTGGCGTATATCGCTTTTATTTCCCTGGGCATGCCAGACGGTCTTCTTGGCGTTGCCTGGCCGTCCATCCGGGAAAATTTCAGGCTGTCTTTGGATGCCATTGGGGCACTGCTCTTCGCCAGTACCATCGGTTACATGACTTCCAGCTTTTTCAGCGGCAAGATCATCGCCCGCCTGGGCGTTGGCGGGACACTGGCTGCCAGTTGTGCTCTCACCGCCTCCGCTCTCTTAGGCTACACCCTGGCACCCGCCTGGTGGATGATGGTGATTCTGGGTGTGGCAGCGGGGCTGGGGGCTGGCGCGATCGATGCGGGGCTTAACACATATGTCGCCTCCCATTTTGGCGAAGGCTTGATGCAGTGGCTCCATGCCAGTTATGGTTTCGGTGTGACGCTTGGTCCAATTATCATGACTGCTGCATTAAGCACTGTCAACTCCTGGCGCTTAGGCTACCAGGTGGTGGGAGGAGCGCAGCTACTGCTGGCAGCCAGCTTTTTGCTGACGATACGGATGTGGCAGAACGGTGGCGTGCCTCACGCCCCTGAACAGGAACGTCACTTGATGGAGTATCAGACACCATTTTCAGAGACGTTGCGACGGCCGATTGTATGGTTGAACCTGCTGATGTTTTTCCTCTACACTGGCGCGGAGGTATCCTTTGGCACATGGACGTACTCTCTACTGACGCTTTCTCGTAATGTGCCGGTGGAAGTGGCGGGTCTGTGGGCGGGGAGTTACTGGGCTACGTTTACTATCGGGCGTATCATGGCAGGTCTGCTCACAGACCGCTTTGGAGCAGCAAGCTTGTTGAAGGCAGGGTTTCTAGTCGCTTTGGCTGGGTCTCTGCTGCTGTGGTGGAATCCGTTTCCGCAGGCAAGCATTATCGCGGTGTCCGTGATCGGGTTTGCCCTCGCGCCGATTTTCCCGGCGTTAGTCTCGGGGACGCGCACACGAGTGGGCGAGCATCATGCGGCAAATACCATTGGGATGCAGATCGCCTCAGCCGGCTTGGGAGCAGCCGTGGTGCCGAGCCTGGCGGGTGTGCTTGCCCAAAATCTCTCGCTGGAGGCGATCCCTGCCTACCTGGTCGGCGTGTTCCTCTTGTTGATTTCATTGTATGCGATTGTGTCACAGCCGCGTCCTGTGACATCCTAGCCACCGAGCTCCTCTTCCAAACCAGGAAAGAGGAGTTTTGATTAACATGTGTGCGCTTGCAATTGAAACCATTAACCCGACACTTGGAACTCCAAATATGGTATCCTTAATCATAAGCGCTCCGCTTCGCGGTGCCATCCCGCTATGCGGGACCTTCCCTCTTGGAGCCCTCCATGTATGTTGCCATTGAAGGGGTCATCGGAGTAGGCAAGACGACCCTCGCCCGCCTTCTTCAGCCAGCATTCAACGCCGAAATCCTGCTGGAAGTATTTGAAGAGAATCCATTTCTTTCTGATTTTTACGCTGATCGCGAACGCTACGCCTTTCAAACGCAAATCTTCTTTTTGTTGAGTCGCTATCACCAGCAGCAACGAACGGTGCATACGCTGATCGCCTCA
>DATFHE010000072.1:0-7763 GCA_035248745.1 Anaerolineales bacterium
TCTCAAATCCCTCGGCGTAAAGCTCTGCGGCAGCTTTATAAATCTCCCCGAGAGAGATCATCAGCATGCGGAGGGTGTCGCCGGTGCTGTCCCAGGCGATCTCTACTTCTTCCCAGCCGGGTAAGGTGCGGGTGGCAGGGAGGACGCGCATCTGCCAGTTGTAATTGCTCTGCTGCTGACCCTCGCGTTGATGTCGTGCGAATTCCCCTACAATGTTGAAGAATTCACGGCTCATCTGCTCGATGCGAAACGCGATGTCGGTAGTACGGCTGACGCTTTTCTGGAGCAAGCCGAAGTCCGAAGGGCGGAGTGCTTCCTGTGCTTCAGTTAGCAAACGCCCCAGCACGCCCGAACTCGACCCGCCGACTTCCTTCATCATGCGCTCCAGATCAAACTGATTAAGTTTGAATGAAAGCGCGTTGGTGGTTGCCGTTTCAAGATGATGACCTTCATCGATGATTAGGTGGGAATACTCAGGTAGAACCTTGCTGCCTGTGGCGACGTCTGATAACAACAGCGCATGGTTTACCACCAGCACATGAGCGGATTGTGACATGGTCTTGGCGCGATGGAACGGACAGGTGCCACCTGTCCGTTTGATGCAGGTCTCCGCTGTACAGGCGTCGTCCTCGGCGGAGACGCGCACCCACACTTCACGTTCCGTAGGACCCGTGAGATTCAACTCGCTGCGATCCCCGCTCTGGTTGTTCAACTGCCAGACCATTACCTTCGCCAGCACACGCATTTCATCTTTGTTGCGAGGCCCATAGTGACGAAGATTCTCCAAGCGGCGTGGGCAAAGATAATTTGAGCGTCCCTTCAGGACCGCGAAACGAAAATCAAGGTCAAGCGCCTGGCTCAGGTTTGGAAGATCGCGTTGAATAAGCTGATCCTGCAAGTTGATTGTGTTTGTCGAGACGACCACGCGCGTGTTGTTTTGCAGGGCAAACAAGGCGGCGGGCACAAGATAGGCAAAAGATTTCCCGACGCCCGTTCCCGCTTCCACCATCAAATGGTTTCCGTATGAAAGCGCGTTGCTCACTGCCCGGAGCATGTCCACCTGTTCAGGGCGCTGTTCGAACGAATTGAAGTAGCGTGAGAAAGGTCCGCCATATTCGAGGGCGGATGAGACCTCATCCACGTTTAGCGGAACGGGATTTTCCGGATTGTCGAGCGGCGGATGTTTGGAGTCGTCGAACCATAGAGCCGTACCTGCACTCGCATCCTTCTTCCTAACCTTTTTCGCCTGGATGCCTTCACGCGCCCGGCTCCGCACTACCTCCTGGAAGACCCAGCCCGCGTCCCATTCGAGTGGTTCACTTAAACGAACGATCTCCGCAACCACCTCCAGGGGCAGCTCACGGGCAATCTCGAAAAGACGGTTGAATGCCGCCATCGTGACTCGGGCATCGTCGAGGGCGCGGTGGGTAGCAGGGAGGAGGATGCCCAGTTGTTTCCCGAGCGCGCCAAGGTTGTAGCGGCTGGCAGTGGGCATCAGCACCGAGGCAAGTTCGTACGTGTCAATAATCTCGTTATACGGAAACAGCCCCGCCCGCTGCAAAAAGCCCATGTCAAAACGGACATTGTGCCCGATGATCGGCGCGTCGCCAACGAACCCTGCCAGATCTTCAGCCACCTCCTGGAAGCGCGGCGCGTTGCGTACTTCCAGGTCGCTGATGCCGGTCAGTCCCGAAACAAAATCAGGGATATGCCTGTTGGGATTAATGAGCGACGACCACTCAGCTTCCGCGCGACGGCCTTTGAATTTTACTGCCCCGATCTCAATAATAGCATCGCGATCTTCACTTAACCCTGTAGTTTCAATATCAATGGCAACAATAGATTGCATAATACATGTACTTTGCTGAGCATTTGATTGAATCCATGCTCAACGTCGTTCTCTCTATAAAATGAAGTTTTGTTCTCTACCTGCAAAAGTAGAACAAGTGTATCATAAGCCGCCCCTGACGACGCATCCCTGTAGAACCAGGCTGGTCGCATGGGATTATCACCAATACTCGGAATGTATCTGCGAATTCCTGTGGTTGTTCTTATTCAAGCACAGCCTTAAGCTTGTTGAGTGTTTCTGCGGATAGCTTCTTTTCTTTTGCCCTTTGGCGGACAAACTCTTTCAACTGTTTCAACTTTATCGCCGGGACAGGGGAGCCCTCTGCTTCAACGACCGCTTCCTCATTGGTGAACACCATCACCGCATTGATTTCTGGAATTTCCGATTCATCCATGTGTTTCAAGAGGTGCTTTTTGAGTGAATTGATCTCGTTATCAATTTCGAGGTCCGGGCGCCCCAAGCCTTCCTGCCCAAAGATGCGCATATAGCTTTGTAGAAAACCACCGCCGCGCATCTGCCAGCGATTCTTTTTGAATTCGACCTGTCCACGCTGGTGATATGGCATGACCACCCAAACGCCTGCGGGACCAACCAGCAGATGCGAAACCGGGGTTGTGTAGTGGTACATTACGAATTCGTTTTGCAGTCCTTTTAGACCCGCATCCAGTTTTTCGTCCGGGCGCGGAGAACGCCCGAACTTATTCCCCATGTACATGCCAACTTGTGTAAGAGTGAAACCAAGGAGCAGAGCGACGAGGGAGTACGTGAACAGTTCGGGTCGTGTAAAGGATAGATACATGCCGCCGCCCAGTACGGCGAGCGCCCCCAGGCTCGTCCAGTTGCCGATCTTGGCATTGCGCTTGATAAGTGTTTCGTTTTTGATGATTTTCATGCTGTCCTAAAATGCTCCTGCCCGGCCTTCGGCGACAAGAGCGTGATTTGTTATTTCTTCAAACTCTCTTCAATTGCTGATTTCATCGCGTCGAGCACCCGGGCTTCGGCGGCTGCCTTCGCCACACGGACTGCACTTTTGATCGCGAGCGCGTCCGAGCGACCGTGGCCAATGAAGACCAGTCCGTTTACGCCGAGCAGGGGCGCCGCGCCTTCTTCAGAAGGATCGAGCATTTTGCGAATGGAGCCGAGAGCCGGGCGAACCAGTGCACCGCCGATTTTGGTCGGTAGATTGCCGCCCTTGATCGTCTCGCGAATCTTCTCGATTAACATCTTCGCCACGGCCTCTGTCGCCTTCAAGAATACATTCCCTGTGAACCCGTCGGTGACGGCAACATCCACGTGCCCGTTGAAGATCTCCTTCCCCTCTACATTCCCAACGAAGTTGAGCTTTGAATTTTCCAGAAGTGGATAGGTTTCTTTGACAAGCTCGCTGCCCTTGCCTGCTTCTTCGCCGTTCGAAATCAACCCGATCCGTGGATTCTTAATGCCGCGCACTCGTTCTGCATACACACTGCCCATAATCGCAAATTGCTGGAGGTTCAATGGTTCACAGTTCGGGTTTGCGCCGATATCGACGACAAGACACATTCCAGAGGCAGTGGGAAAGGGACCAACCAGGGCAGGGCGGTCCACGCCCCGGATGCGTCCCAGCCGAAACAGCGACGTGACCATTGCCGCGCCGGTATTCCCGGCGGTGACGAACGCGTCTGCTTCGCCGCGCTTGACCAGGTCCAGCCCGACTGCCATGGAGTTCTGCGCTTCCTTGTGGCGTGCCTTCATCACAAGATCTTCGCCTTTGTCTTCCATAGTCAGCATCTCGGGCGCGTTAATGATCCGCACCGGTAGGTTCGCCCCTCCCACCGACTCCAGCACCGGCTGGATCTTCGCCGTGTCGCCCACGAGGAGGATTTCCACCCCATACTCACGCGCTGCCATCACCGCGCCTTCCACATCCGGAGTCGGATACTTGTCACTCCCCATGGCGTCCACTACAATTCTGGTCATGATGTCTCCTGATTGATTTCTTTGCTTGACAAGCAAGGCAAGCCGATTATAATACGCCGTGCCTACGAAGTGCCGCATCCCTGGCTAAACTTGTTGCATGAATGTCATAGAGCAAATTCAAGTAAAGTTTGTGAGATGAGCGGTGAGCGCTGGTGCTGGAACTGGCAGACAGGCATGGTTGAGGGCCATGTGCCGAAAGGCGTGGAGGTTCAAGTCCTCTCCAGCGCATCAGAGACAGGAAAAATCCCCGGTTTGCGGGGATTTTGTTTTTATGTTTAGCCCATTAGGGTGTATTCCTTAGACTGGTTTGATAAGAGGTCAAAATATTTTGTCCAACTCGGAAACTCTTGGGATTAAGGAAGAATCAGGCTGCAACAAGTCACTGCACCCTCTGCCTTCGCCAGCTCCGAGACATCCACCGTGACGAGGTGGTAGCCTCTCTTCTCAAGTTTTTCAGCTGTCTTCGGGAACGCGGATGGAAAGATAATGGATGCGCCAATCGGGAGACAGTTCGCTGCATGGGGCTCAAACGGATCGACGTCGATCAAATCAAAATTCGCAAAATAGTTTGCATCTACCCAATTCCTGTTGATCAATAGAGTATGGTCATCGACTCGGGTCACTGCACTTTTTAGATGCAGGCAGTCCTGCAATGCAACGCTAGTCACTGAATATCCATACTCGCTGAGTACTTCATTGAGTTGGTCAGTGGCTTCCGGATTGCTGCGGGTGGACAAACCTATATAAATTCGTTTCCCCAGAACAAGCACGTCCCCGCCATCGACGGTCGCGGGCTCACGCACCCGAATCAGCTTGATCAGCGGCGACAACGCCCGGACGATGGATTCCGTTTCAGGCTTCCGCGAGTCCGCGCCGGGGCGGGTGATCACTGCCATTTCGGGCAGAATAAACGCGGTGTCCTCGACAAAAACTGAATCAGGTAAATCAGGCTCCGCAGAGAGTTCAATGACATCACACCCCAGAGTTCGCAGAGCCTCTACATAGGCGTGATGCTGGACACGTGCAAGCTCCAGATCAATCGGTGCTCGTTCGATGTGTGTGAGCTCACATTCCGCAAAGCGTGGACTGATCCTCCGCGTAATCGCTATAGTCACGTGGTTAATTGCTCCCGGTACGATACCGGTCAATCAAGGCTTTGGTGCGGGGGTCTTTGGGATTGATAAAAAGTGGATCAGGCTTCGCGTCCTCGATTATCTCTCCCTCTGCCATTACAAGGACCCGGTCTGCCACCTCGCGCGCAAAACCCATCTCATGGGTCACAACGAGCATGGTCATTCCATCTCTGGCAACCTTCTTCATCACGTTCAGCACTTCGCCGATCAACTCGGGGTCAAGCGCAGACGTTGGCTCGTCGAAGAGCATCACTTTGGGCTCCATCGTCAGCGCGCGTGCAATGGCGACGCGCTGCTTCTGCCCACCAGAAAGTCGGTTGGGGTATTCATCCTTTTTGAAGAGGAGACCTACGCTATCAAGATTTTGTTCCGCCAATGCAATTGCTTTAGCACGGTCCATGCCCTTAACCGTGACGGGGCCCTCGATCACATTTTCGAGCACGCTCATGTGGGGAAAGAGGTTAAATTCCTGAAAGACCATGCCGGTTCGCAGGCGCAGGTCATGGATCAACTGGCGCTGTTCTTTCCCCTTGCCCCCCGCCTCTACTTTTAAGCCATCCACTTCGATCGTGCCATACGAAGGCTCTTCCAGAAAGTTGATGCAGCGTAACAACGTGCTCTTGCCGGAGCCACTGCGACCGATGATACATACGACCTCACGTGGTGCTACATCTACCGAGATTTGTTTGAGCACATGCAGACGCCCAAAGTATTTATCGAGATCAGAGATTTTCACGATGGGCGCCATCTCAGCGGTCTCCTCTGGCAAGGCGCGTCTCGATGATCCCCTGGATGTAGGAAAGAATGATGGTCATGAGCCAGTAGAACATTGCGGCGATGATCAGTGCTTCCAGATTATTAAATTGGGCCCGTCCCACTCTCGTGGCACGCCACATCACTTCATGCACAAAACCGGTTGCCGAAACCAGAGCGGAGTCTTTCGTCATGGCAATAAAATCATTCCCAATGGGAGGAATGGCAAATCGCAATGCCTGCGGAAGAACGACGCGCTTCATGGTTTGCCAGGGCGTCATCCCCAGTGCGATTGCCGCCTCGCGCTGACCTTTCCCGACCGATGCTAAACCCGCGCGAAAGATCTCACTCATATAGGCGCCATAGTTCAGACCCAATGCCAACACGCCGGCGAAGAGTCCTGAGAGTACAATGCCTAACTGTGGTAGAGCGAGAAAGAAGAAAAAGATCTGCAAGTAAAGTGGAGTACCCCGGATCAATGACACATAAAAAGTGCTGATTGCATAGAGAGGTGGAATCGTTGAGAGACGACCCAATGCCGCTAATAAGGCGAGAACAGTAGCCAGTGAAATGGAGAGAATTGAAACAAGAAGTGTTTGCGGAATCCCCTCTGCGATAAAGCCAATATTGTTCCGGATAAATTCATAATCCAGGTTAATGGTCCTGGTGCCAAGAAAATTTTGACCACTGAACAAATATAGAAGGATAAGTAATAGGATACCCCACGAGAGAGCAACATTGGTGCGGAACTGGCGATTTTTCCGCTGTTGTGCTTCGTAAAGCAAGTCGGCTTGCGAAAGTGCTGGTTGCGGGACTCGGGCTATTGGAGAGTCAGAGCTCATGAGGTTGTTTTCTGCAGATTAAGGAAAAGCATGGGAGCGGATCGTTCCGCTCCCATGCTGGTATTCAGAGGCGTTTAGTTCGGATCCTGAGTCAGGTCTACGCTAAACCACTGGTTGGACAGTTCTGACAGGCGTCCGTCACTGTGCATGGAAGTGAAAAGCTTATCGACTTCAGCACGCAACGTCTCAGTAGAGAGACTGGATGATTTATCGAAAGCAGCAGCAAGATTCTCGGAGTAAACAGGAGAGCCAAGCTTGACGATAGGGAAATCTGCAGCAATATTTGCATCGACCACGGTTTCAGACGTCACATATCCAACGAAGTCCTCGCGGCCTGCGGCAATTGCCTGTGCACACTCCTGATCTGTCTCGAGCGGAACAACCGTCACATTTGGAGCCTGTGCATAGATGGAAGATTCAGGTAAGCCAAGTCCTTCCATATCATGATTCAGCCACTGCTCGTAGGTGGTGGCGGTGCCAACGCATAGTGCCTGGCCTTCCAGCCCGGCTAAATCGGTGATCCCAGAATCGGCGCGCACCGCAATTACGGCTGGCGTGTAATAATAGGGAACACTAAAATCGAGAATCTGCTGGCGGCCTGTGGTGATGGTCATGGAGCCAACACTTAC
Source organism: Anaerolineales bacterium (assembly GCA_035248745.1). Lineage (GTDB taxonomy): Bacteria > Chloroflexota > Anaerolineae > Anaerolineales > Villigracilaceae > Defluviilinea. Next base: position 7,166 of record DATFHE010000072.1, read on the forward strand.
ATCCCACTTATCTGCCCAGCTGCCGGCTGTAATCGCGTCCCAGGATGGTGTGGCGAAACAGGTTTCCACGCCAAGCCCATCGCCAATGGCTTTTGCCACATCCACGTCAAAGCCCTGCATTTCGGCGGTGGTCAAAGCGTCTGATGGGCATTTTGTATCTGAGGGGCGGTTGCCCTCGGTGTTAAGAAACGACTGAGGTTCGTAGTTCGGGTCCGTCGAAACAAGGATGTACCCCCGTTGTTTGATCGCTTCCAGCAGATCCGTTGGTGCTGGAGTGGACGCGGCTCCACAGGCGGCGAGGACGAGTGAAGACAGAGTCGCTACGATCATTAATTGGTATAGCTTCTTCATGAGAATTCTCCTCCAGAATTTTGTGCGAAATTGATCTTACTTTACAATCACATACAGGATGAGGTCTGGGCGTCGGCGCACCTCCTCTCACGTGAACATACAGTGTTAAGCATAGACTATTTTAGGTAATTCTGCAAGAGAATTGGAACAACTGTTATCTGTAGATCGATTGCGTTTTCCTCACAGACCTTAAGGTTAGTTCTGATTGTCCGTGATTTCGGAATGATACACCTGCTTCGATCGCTAT
>DATFHE010000073.1:0-10893 GCA_035248745.1 Anaerolineales bacterium
CCAGGGGATAGTGGATTTGGTTGGAGAAAAATTACGCGAAGTATTTCAAGCAGCTCATCTTGTAATCAATTGGTACGATGACAAAACAAATCTTCGGCATTTTCTTTATGTGTACGAAAATGGTCAAAGACATATCCTTCCTCCAGTGGCTTCAAGCCCAGCTGCTAGGGAAAGATTTTTCAAGACAGGCAAAGCTTTTGTCGTAAATTCAATAGCTGAGGCAAAAGAACGGAATATAACTCCCGTTCCAGGCGCCGATTCATTCGGAAAATCTTTGCTCTATGCTCCCATTATTGGTAGTGATATAGCATTGGGTTTAATTGGCCTTGAAGACTTTGAGCGTGAAAATGCATTTGGTGAATCAGAAATCCGATTAGTCACCACTGTCGCGGCCTCGTTGGGAACCGCACTGGAGAACGCGCGTCTCTTTGACGAGACTCAGCGCCTCTTCAAAGCCGAGCAGGAACGCGTGGCTGAGCTGCAGATCATTAACTCCGTCCAGCAGGGACTCGCCGCAGAATTGAACTTCCAAGCCATCGTGGATCTGGTCGGTGATAAATTGCGCGAGGTCTTCCATACACCTAATCTGAACATTACCTGGTACGATGAAAAAGAGAATTTGCTTCACTATCTTTACATCTACGAGCATGGTCGGCGAGTGACGGTACGCCCGCAACGACCCAGGGCAGGCGGCATATTTGAAACATTGACCACAAGGCGAAAGCCTATCGTCTTGAATACGGTTGAGGAACTAAAACAACTGAATGCTGCGACCCCTTTGCCAGGCACCGCTGTGACCAAGTCTTCCATCGAAGTTCCCATTATCAGCAGTGATCGAGTGCTGGGTGGCATCGGTATTGACAACTTCGAACGCGAGAACGCTTTCGGCGAATCCGAATTGCGCCTGCTGACCACCATTGCTGCTTCGCTAGGCACCGCCCTCGAAAATGCACGTCTCTTCGATGAGACCCAGCGTCTGCTCAAAGAGACGGAGGACCGCGCCGCGGAATTGGCCATCATCAACAGCGTACAGCAAGGGTTGGCATCCAGGCTGGAGATGCAGGACATCTATGACCTCGTTGGCGACAAAATCCGTGAAGTGTTCGATGCGCAGGTAGTAACGATAAACTCATTCGACACAGAGAAAAAACTGACGATTCTGCAATACGGCGTGGAAAAGGGCAAAAGGTTTTATAACGATCCCTATACTCTCACTCGGGGACATGACCGCCTGATAAAAACACGTCAGCCTTTGTTCATCCGCCAGAATTGGGAAGATCAGATGCGTGAATACGGGTTTTCTATTAATATCGTTCCGGGAACACAAGCGCCGAAATCGACGGTCATTGTGCCTCTGATCATCAACAACGAAGTGAAGGGATCGGTCAGTCTGCAAAATGTGGATAGGGAGAATGCGTTCAGTGAGGGAGACGCACAACTCTTGACGACCCTCACCAATTCCATGAGTGTCGCGCTCGAAAACGCGCGGCTTTTCAACGAGACTCAGCGTTTGCTCAAGGAAACCGAGCAACGTAATGCTGAGCTTGCCATGATCAACAGCGTGCAGCAAGGACTGGCAAGGAAACTTGATTTTCGCGGAATCGTGGATCTGGTCGGCGAGAAACTTGGAGAGATCTTTAAAGCCGACACGATCGACATGGGTATGTATGAAGTAGAACGCGATTGGGCCAGTACTCTTTATTACGTGGATCGGGGTCAGCGAGTTTACATAGCTGATGGCCCGGCTCCCCGGCCCAGTTTGATTGCCGTAATGGTGAATACTCGAAAACCGCTTTTAGTGGACACCAGCGAGGAAGCTATTCGATTAGGATCCCTCCGTGTTCCCATAGGTGAGGCAGACAAGGATAAAAACGAAAGTTATCTGGGTGTCCCCGTTCTTACAGAGGACACAGTCATTGGCTGGATGGCAGTACAAAGTTATCAACGCAATGCCTATGACCGGGAGGATTTACGGCTTCTGCAAACCATTGCCAGTTCCATGAGCGTTGCCCTTGAGAATGCCCGCCTCTTTGACGAAACACAGCGCCTGCTCAAAGAGACGGAACAACGCGCGGCTGAGTTTGCCATCATCAACAGCGTACAGCAGGGGCTTGCATCCAAGCTGGATTTCCAGGCAATTATTGATCTGGTTGGTGACAAGATTCGCGATCTCTTCGACGCGCAGGCAATCAATATCACACGGTATGATGCTGCCCGTGATTTATTCTCGTCCTTGTACACGATGGAACGCGGGATCCGCCGGTCGTTTTCGCCGATGGCGCCGGGACCCATTTTCCGTCATATTATCGAGACGCGCGAATCGCTGCGCTTCAACACAGCTGCGGAGTTGAACGACATTGGTGCGGTCAATGTCCCCGGTACCGAGCCCTCACAGTGCGGCATTTACGTTCCGTTGATACAGGGAAAAGACTTCCTGGGCGTAATTGCCCTGGAAAACCTCGACCACGAGAATGCCTTTAGCGAATCTGATCTGCGGCTATTGACGACGCTCGCCAACAGCATGAGCGTTGCTCTCGAGAACGCCCGTCTCTTCGACGAGACCCAGCGCCTGCTCAGGGAGACCGAACAGCGCGCCGCCGAGTTGACTACGATTAACACCGTCAGTAATGCACTGGCAGGCGAGCTGGAGTTGAATGCACTCATCGAACTGGTCGGTGAGCAGGTTCGGAATGCCTTCAGAGCCGATATTGCATATGTAGCGCTGTTCGATGAAAAATCTAATACTATTAATTTCCCATATACCTTTGGAGAAGAACTGACTCCTTTACCATACGGAGAGGGGCTGACCAGTAAAATCATCGAAACTGGCAAACCTTTGCTGATCAACCAGGATATCGATAAACGCCGTCTTGAGCTTGGAGCCACGCAGGTTGGCATCCGAGCGCGTTCCTATCTGGGTGTGCCAATCTTCCTCGGCGGGAAAGCGATTGGGGTGGTAAGTGTGCAAAATTCCGTCCAGGAGGGCGTCTTCACAGAAAGTGATCAGCGTTTGCTTGGCACGATTGCGGCAAATGTCGGCGTCGCGCTGCAGAATGCACGGCTCTTTGAGGAAATCCAAACACGCAATCGCGAGATTACGGAAAACCTTGAGCAACAAACTGCAACCAGTGAAATCTTGAAGGTCATCGCAAGTTCACCAACGGACCTTCAACCAGTACTCGATGTAATTGTCCGGAATGCAGTTCGGCTTTCCGATTCCGCTGATGCGCTCATTGATATGGTGGAGGAAGATTGGATGCGCGTTGTAGCGCATTTTGGGAATGTACCTATGTTTCCTGTGGGTGGGACCATCATATTAAATCGAGATACGGTAGCAGGTCGCTCTATTATTGATGGCCACCCTGTTCAATCGACTCACAATGGATCCAGTCCAAAATCGGAATTTCCACTGGGGGATGATGTAGCCCATGAGTACGGCTATCAGATGACATGTGCCGTGCCACTGATACGTGAAGGCAAGGCGATTGGTTGTATAACAATCCGCCGTACAGAACCCGAATTGCTTACCAGGAAACAGATTGCCCTGCTCCAGACCTTTGCCAGCCAGGCTGTGATCGCCGTTGAAAATGTGCGCCTGTTCAAGGAAGCCCAGGAAGCCCGCGCGGCAGCAGAACGAGCTAATGAGGCAAAGAGTTCCTTCCTTGCCACCATGAGTCATGAGATCCGTACACCCATGAACGCAGTTATCGGCATGAGCGGCCTGCTCATGGATACAGAGCTTAATACGGAGCAGCGCGATTATGCCGAGACCATTCGCAATTCCGGCGACGCCCTGCTTGCCATCATCAATGATATTCTCGACTTTAGCAAGATCGAAGCGAACAAGATGGATGTGGAATTCCAGCCGTTCGACTTGCGCGAGTGCGTGGAATCCGCTCTCGATCTCACTGCCGGGCGCGCCATCGAAAAGGGGCTCGATATTGCCTATATCATCGATGATAATGTGCCGGTCGGTATCAAAAGCGATATGACGCGCCTGCGCCAGATCCTCATCAACCTACTCAGCAATGCGATCAAGTTCACGCAAAAGGGGGAGGTAGTTCTCACAGTAAAAAATGGCCAGGCTCAAAACGAACTGTATTTTATCGTTCGCGACACCGGGATTGGCATTTCAGAGAGTCATATGAGCCGCTTGTTCCAATCCTTTTCACAAGCCGACTCATCTACCACGCGCAAGTTCGGTGGCACAGGCTTGGGGCTCGTGATCAGCAAACGTCTCGCAGAAATGTTAGGCGGCGAAATGAAGGTTGTAAGTGATGGGATTGGAAAAGGTTCGGCCTTCAGCTTCACAATCAAAGCCGCACCTGCCAAAATCTATGAGCGTAAGACAGAGCGTGATATCAAAAGTATTCAATCCATTCTGCATGATAAACGCGTCCTGATTGTTGACGACAACGCTACCAACCGTCGTATCCTGATGCGTCAGACAGAGAAGTGGGGCATGATTGCGCGCGAAACGGAACATCCATCTGAAGTGCTTGATTGGCTTCAGTCTGGCGAACAATTCGAGCTCGCCATCCTCGACCTGCAAATGCCCGAGATAGACGGTATCATGCTCACCCGTGAAATTCGCAGACTGCGGGACGAAACATCCTTACCCATCATTTTGCTGACGTCACTAGGCAGGCGCGAGATTGGTGCAGATGATCTGAAGTTCGCCGCCTACCTGACCAAACCTCTCAAACCTTCGGCTCTCTACGACGCCCTGGCCGGGATCTTTGCAAGGAATATCATCTCCCCCGCAGCACCCTCGCATGGAAAACTTATTATGGATGCAGAGCTGGGCAGAAAGCATCCCTTGCGGATTTTGCTTGCCGAGGATAATACAGTGAACCAGAAACTTGCTTTACGCATTCTGGAGCAAATGAGCTATCGCGCCGACATTGCATCTAACGGGGTGGAAGCCATAGAGTCTATCCAACGTCAAATCTACGATGTGATTCTCATGGATGTCCAAATGCCCGATATGGACGGACTGGACGCTACACGGGAAATCCGTAAACTGGCAGATGTAAATCAGCCTCATATCATCGCCATGACTGCCAACGCCCTGGAAGGTGACAGAGAGATGTGTCTCGCGGCAGGGATGAATGATTACATCAGCAAACCCATCCGTGTCCATGAGCTGGTAGATGCGTTGCTGAAGGCAGAGAGGAAATAGCATGCCTGCAATTGACAACTCAACATTCGAAGAACTCAAACAAATGTCTGGCGCAGATTTCATCAATGAGTTGATCGATGCTTTCCTCGAGGATGCACCCCATATGATTCTAAATATGCGCATCGCGCTGGATGGGAAAGACGTCGAGTCCTTTCGCCGCAACGCCCACTCTCTGAAATCCAATGCACAAACTTTCGGGGCAACCGAGCTGGCTGCACTCGCCAGAGAATTGGAACTTATGGGCAAAGAAAAAAAATTGGATGTCGGCGACCGTCTTAAGGTTCTGGTCACGTCGTTTGAAAAAGTTGCTGAAGAGCTAAAAGGATTACGCGTATGAAAACAAGGCAGGAGCTGGGTCACCTGCTGGTCGTTGACGATAATAGGGTCAACCGTATTCTTTTGTCGCGCGGACTGGAAGGACAGGGGCATAAGGTGGAAACAGCTGAAAACGGCAAACAAGCGTTGGAAAAACTCCGCACGAATTTGTTTGATCTTGTTTTACTCGATATCGAAATGCCTGAAATGGATGGCTATCAGGTGCTGGAAATTTGTTTACAGGATGAGGAGTTGCGAGAGATTCCCATTATCATGACGTCGTCACTCGATGAAATCGATAGCGTTGTCAAATGCGTGGAGCTGGGCGCGGAGGATTATCTCAACAAGCCGGTAAATCCCACACTGTTGCGTGCTCGTGTTAACGCAAGCCTCGAAAAGAAACGACTGCGCGACGAGCAGCGGAAGTTATTCCGCACCTTTGCTACACCCGAAGTTGCAGATGAGCTGTTGCGGACGGGCTTTTCACTGGGCGGCAAATATGTGCATGCCAGCGTCCTGTTTGCAGACATCCGCTCTTTCACATCCATCAGCGAACAACAGGATCCCGCTGATACAATCGAAATGCTCAACAACTATTTTGCCCTCATGTTCGAGGCAATCATTGACAATCATGGGACAGTGAATCAGCTGCAAGGGGATGGATTGATGGCGATCTTCGGCGCGCCGATCTACTACGACGATCATCGTGAACATGCCGTGCACGCCGCGCTGGAAATGATCGAGTTGCTCAAAGGGTTTAATGTGGAACAGGCCACGCAGAGCAAAGGCCAGATTAAGATCGGGATTGGGATTGCCTCTGGCATTGTCATTGCAGGCTATACTGGTACCCAACATCGCGCTACATACACCTGCGTGGGGGATACAGTAAATATTGCAGCTCGTATTGAGAGTCATACCAAGATTGCAGGCCAGCCGGTTTTGATCGACCAATACACGCGCGAGGGTTTATCAGCAGATATTAATGTGGAAGCCCTGGGACCGATCGTTTTTAAAGGCAAACATCAGCCCATTCACATTTTTGCCGTGAGCAGGTAAGCATGGATGCTTTTCTTTTATAATTAATCGCATGAAGACGAATTGGAAATCGGAGCGGAGTATTCCGCTCTTATTTTTGCTTGTAACTGTCCTTGCCTACGGATTACTGCTTCCGCTCACTGGATTCTACTGGGACGACTGGCCCTTCGCATGGATGGCAAAATTTCTGGGTCCAGCGGAATTCATTCCAGCGTTCGCAGGAGTCCGCCCTTTTTTAGGACCCATCTTCTTTGTGACGACAAGCTTAATTCCTCCGGTTCCCCTGTACTGGCAGATATTTGCTCTCGTCATTCGGTTCCTTGCCGTGCTTTCCGCCTGGTTTGCGCTAAAGCAAATTTGGCCGCATCACAAGCGACAGACTCTTATCGCCTCACTGCTCTTTTTAGTGTTTCCTGGTTACAGCCAGCATTGGGTAGCATTCACACACATCAACCAGGAGTGGATTCCCTTCATTTTTTATCTACTTTCCTTTGGCTTTACAGCGCGCGCGTTGCGAAGATCCAACGCGCGAAACGAAGATGTAACCACGACCGAAGCACAGGGAATAGAACAGTCTCCTGTTACAAATCTCTACACGATTTTCGCTCTCCTTTTGTTAGTAGCGGGCGTGTTCCCCACCGAATACTTCGTCAGCCTTGAACCCGTAAGATTTTTGTTCATTTGGGTCATTGTCTCAGAACAGGTCGATGGAGTAAGACAAAGGCTTGTAGAAGCACTAAAACGCTGGTGGCCCTATCTTCTGATTTGGCTGGCAAATGCGGGCTGGCTGGCTTATTTCTATACGCTTGGAGGTTACGCATCGTATGAGGTGGAAGTTGTAAACGAACCGTTGACCGCCATCCACTTTTTTTCAACGATGGGTGAGGCTGTTTGGAAAGCAGGTTTTTATATTTGGGTGCAAATCCTTGTGCTGGCGGCGAGTGCACTCGCCGCTCCCACGACACTGGTCACACTTGCATTAATCACAGTCGCGTTTGTTTTTATCCTTTTCTGTATAAATAAACTATATCCTGTAGAGAGGGAAACACGGAAGTTTGCCGTCGCAGCAATCTGGATCGGGCTGATAGGGATTCTGCTTGGACGCGTTCCCTCCTTTGTAGCCGGTCTGCCTCTTACTCTTCAATCCAGTTTTGATCGCTTCATGATCTCGATGATGTTGGGCGCCAGCCTTTTTATGCTCGGCGTGATCGAGCTCTTAATTCGAAATGATCGAGTCAGACGGGTTGCTCTTAGTTTACTCATTGCGTTTGGTATCGGGCAACAATTTTTCAACGCCAATATCTTCCGCCGGGATTGGACGAAGCAGCAGGAAATCTACTGGCAGTTAGCATGGCGCATCCCGGCGCTCAAGCCAGGGACCGCTCTGCTCACCCACCAACTGCCCATCGATTACGAAACCGACCTTTCTTTCACTGCCCCAATTAACTGGATGTACGCGCCAGAGTATGGGCAAAGCAGTTCTGCCGATACACAGGAGGATATACCGTATGCGCTGCTTTATACCGAGAAACGTCTGGGAGGAGCTGCAATACTGTCTTTGGATCAAAACACCAAAATCACTCTGCCGATCAGAAGGGTCAGTTTTAATGGAACGACGTCGCAGGTATTAGTAATCTACATGCCTCAAAACGGATGTTTGCGCGTGCTCGATCCCGCACGTGGTGATGAAATCACGTATGGACACCAGTCCCGTTTTCTAGTGGACGCGATTCCTCTATCTGACCTGTCAAACATCCTTGTCGACACGACCCAGACCGCGAAACTGCCTTTCCTATCCGAACCGGAGCATACCTGGTGTTATTACTTTGCTAAAGCCGAGTTGGCGCGCCAGCAAGGAAATTGGAATCAGGTTATTGATCTGATCGATGAAGCCAGATCGCTTGGCTATGAACCGGAAGATCCGTTTGAATGGTTGATCTATATCGAAGCACAGGCACTGACCGGAAACACAGGTGTCGCGCAGGAAGTATCGGAGGAGGTACTCAAACGGGAGAACAAAATCCGTAAAGGTGTATGCGTGATTTGGAAAGGAATGCAGACAGCAAATCTTGAAAGCGAAGACCAAACACAAGTAGGTCAGATATTATCTAAATTTGAGTGCGCTCGCTGATATGCCTCTAATATCCTACTTCAAAACTTGACGCGCTTAATGGGATGTGCTACTATCGTCAAAACTTATATGAAGTGTGAGGAGATGCACATGGCACGGACAAAACAAGGCGCGATGACGGCCTTCACTTTAATGCTGGTTGTACTTGTTGCTGCTGCCTGTAACCAGCCATATTCCCAGCCCCCCAGTGTAACTAATACGCCAATCAACCCCACTAGTTTGTTTGCAACACCAATCGGTCAAACGCCAGATATTACAATGAGCGACGTCGCCAATTTTGGAACCAGCACATCCCTTGCCTTATCGGGGACTCCGCAAGCCGTCGCGACTCAAACACTGACAATAGGCACGCAAGACCTGACCATAGCTACACAAGACTTAAGTGCTACCGTAACACCGACAGCACTTGTTTCAACCGATCCCGCTCTCACATCCACTACCCCAACCTCGACGCTGGCTGTAAGCGGCACCTTGCCTACTTCAGCGCCAGTTGGTCAGCGTCCTTCCAGCTACACCTTACAGCGCGGCGAATTCCCCTATTGCATCGCCCGCCGCTTTGATGTAAACCCCGACGAATTATTATCTCTCAACGGGCTTACAGAAGGCAATATTTATTATCCGAATCTTACGTTGAGAATCCCTCAGAGCGGAAGCTTCCCTGGCACACGCGCATTACGAAATCACCCCGCTCCCTATACAGTTCCTTCCTCGACTGATTCGGTCTACGGAGTTGCCTGTCTGTTTGGAGATGTAGACCCCGCAGCGATTGCACAAGCGAATAATATATCAGTTGGCGCTGCACTGACCGCTGGACAGCAACTGAGTATTCCATAGCCACTCGATGGAAATGAACAGCCCGGGCACACGCCCGGGCTTTGTCTTATCATATACTGTGATCACATCATCGATAAGGAATGAGTATGTCGTTTGAACTGAAAAAATCAGAAACTTTGTTACAGGGACGTGTTTTTAAACTTAGACGGGATACGCTCAAGACTCCGGATGGACGTGAGACAAAGCTTGAGATTGTCGAACATAATGGATCTGTTGTTCTCGTTCCACTGGACAGTGAAGGAAATCTGCTTTTTGTACGTCAATATCGTCATGCTGCAGGAAAAGACCTGCTCGAACTTCCCGCCGGGACGCGTGATGGAGAAGAGCCGTTCGAGGAATGCGCTGCACGTGAGCTCCGTGAGGAGACAGGCCTGGAGGCGGGATCTCTACAAAAGGTTGGCGAGTTCTATCTGGTGCCTGGCTACTCCACAGAATTCATGGCTGTATTTTTGGCGACGGATTTAAGAGAGAATCCATTGCAGGCAGATGAGGATGAGTTTTTGCAGGTGGAGAAAATCCCATTGAAGCAGGCGGTCGAAATGGCAGAACAGGGGAGGATACAGGATGCCAAATCCTTGGCAGGCTTATTACTGGCAAGATCCTATTGGGATGAATATTTTTTCTAAACTGACGATCCTACAAGATGGTAGAAATGTGGGGCATGTAGAAGCCCACACGCTTCCTATTTCCCCTTGGGCGTATTCCCCTGAATAATAAACTTTTCCCTACACTCAACACAAACAGAAAAGGCCCTCAAAAAATGAGGGCCTTTTAATTTACAACGTTATGGCAAATAAAGATTATTCCTGAACAGGAGCCGGGGCGTTTTTGCGCTGGCGGAATGTAATGCGTGCCCGGGTCAAATCGTAAGGAGACATCTCCATCGCGACGCGATCCCCCAACAGGATACGGATATAGTGTTTGCGCATCCTGCCAGAAAGATAAGCTAACACTTCGTGGCCATTATCCAATCGTACTTTGAACTGGGTACCCGGTAGGGCCTCGATGACCACACCCTCTGCTCGAATTTTATCTTCTTCTTTTGCCATATACACCTCTTATTCAGTCTCTCTCGTAAATGTTCGTCGCTTAATACGACGAATTGCTTTCTTCTTTTCCATGCGGCGCTGTTCGCTCTTGGAAACGAACCAGCGTTTGCGGCGAACCGTGCTTAAAACTCCGCTCTTCACAACTTTCTTGCGAAAGCGTTTGAGCAGGGAATCCTGAGACTCGCCATTTCGTAAATTCACAGATGCTAAATCAAGTCACCTCCTTTCCGCATGGAAGGTGCCGAAAAGAAAATCGGCCGATACGCAGACTCGGCCGAGGAGAGTTATCCAGCAAAGAAGAAACGACGAAATGATCACAGATCAAGCAGTACGCTTCACACTCCTCT
>DATFHE010000074.1:0-8788 GCA_035248745.1 Anaerolineales bacterium
ACCTGCAACTCTTCCTTGCCGCGCGGAATCGAATACATAACCACCGGACGAAAGACGTCCGAACGTACAACCATGTGATGTGGTAATACCAGCCTCACATCCAGTTTGATTTCATCATTGGAAAGTGCACGCAAGGCACGCGGCAGTGTCCCCGCTACATCTCCCAGCCCACCCACTTTTACAAACGGTTCGGCTTCTGCCGCCAGGAAAAGCACGTTGATGGTTTGAGGCATGCATCAATTGTACAACGAAAATCAGGCGCTCTTAATTTAATATATATCATTCAGATAAGCCAGTCGTGCAACTATGACAGACTCACAAGGCAGTGCTTAAAACAAAAGGACGGACTAAAGTCCGTCCCTGTAGGGTGCCTGATGGGTTTCGAACCCACAACATCGTCATCCACAGTGACGCGCTCTGCCATTGAGCTACAGGCACCATATTTCTAGCGGACGAGATTTTACCACAAGCGAAGCATGCCGCAAAGCGGCAGTGGAGTACATTATCTTAGCTGTAACACGGCCTCGGCTTCCCCTTCGATCATCCGGCCGGTTTCCTGAAAACCCAGGCTTGCATAAAGTTTTCTGGCAGATTCATTCTCCGGCTCATAGCTGATGCCTACGGCCTGAATGCGATCATCGGCGCGGAACATCTCGAGCATCTTTTCCATACCAAAGCGGCCAAAGCCTCGCCCCTGGTATCTTTCGTCCACCATTAAGCGAATAATAAAAGCTTGCTGCCGGGGATGTTCAAAATTGAAGCCATACATCAGAAAACCTACAGGCGCACCACCTTCATAAATACCGTATGGAAACAGTTCCCAATGCCCTTCATCCTCGTCGCCGAATTGCGACTCCGCGATGGAGTATAGATTGGATGCAACGAAATGTGTTTGATCTGCGCGCACTTTCAGACGGATCAGTTCTTTCCAATTGTCTTTCGTGACTGGTTTGATTTCAGGCATGGATCATGTTCCTGACGGTGTCAAGTATGGTCTCGCGCCGCGCTGAAACCTGCTCGCCATTGACCAGGTTTTTGACCGCCACCAGACCCTTTTCCACTTCCTCCGGACCCAGGACAAGCGTCACCTTCGCACCGATGCGGTCTGCATACTTGAACTGTTTGGGCAATTTCACCGCTTCAGGATAACAAACTACGTTGAGTCCTGCGCGGCGAAGTTCACTCGCCAGCTTGAACGACTCAAGCAGGCACTCCTCATTGAACACCGTCACTAACACAGGAGCAGGGTTGATCGTTAAGTCCTTCGGCAGCAAACCATACTTTTCCAGGATCAAGCCGATGACTACATCTCCCATCGCAAACCCAACACCCGGGATAGGATCACCACCTACATCGCGGGTGAGGTTGTCATAGCGCCCGCCGCCCAAGATGGAACGTTTGATGTCGCCGCCGACCTCCCAGGCTTCAAAGACTGTACCTGTGTAATACAGAAGTCCGCGCACGATAGATGGCTCGAATTCAAAAAACTGACGTAACCCGAGCGCATCCACAACGGCAAAGAAGCGCGTCAATTCCGTAGATTGCATCCACAGTTCCCTGTCAGCCAGCATCTCTTTCATTTTAGTGATCTGCTCTGGAGACAGTCCTATATCCTTCCCAAACTCCATCCACGATTCCGGTGACATCTTATCACGGCGATCAATCCACGAGGAGACGGACGGACGCCGCTCCACCGGAATGTCCAGGGCGTTGAAGCGATCGTCCATTAGACGGCGGTTATTGATTTTGATGATGACCTGTTGCGGGGTAAGCCCAACGCGCTGAAAGAACGTTGCCAGTACCGCGGCGTTCTCCGCATCTGATTCCGGCGAACGGACCCCGAGCATATCCACGTTCCATTGAAAGAATTCGCGCGTGCGTCCCTTTTGAGGGCGCTCGTACCGCCAGAACGGTCCAAACGACCACCAGCGCACAGGAAAGTTCAATTCGTTCTGTTTCTGCGCGATCATGCGCGCCAGGCTGGGAGTGAGCTCGGGCCGCAGGGTGATCTCAGAGCCTCCGCGATCCGTAAACACATACGATTGTTCCTTCACCAGCTCCTCCCCCGACTTCGCCGCGTAAAGCTCAAGCGACTCCAGAAGGGGCGCTTCATATTCCTGATAACCAAATGATTCCGCGACCTCGCGCATCGTGTTGTATAACCAGATGCGAGTCGCCATCTGCTCAGGGTAAAAATCCCGTGTGCCTTTTACGGATGGAACAACTTTTTTCATCAATGCTCCGCCAAAATTCAATTACTGAATTTTGATTTCTTTTTGGTATAATTTTTTATGATTTTGCAAAGCGACTCACCCACAGGCTGTTGTGCGAAGTCGCAACTACATTCTAAGGATAATCAATGGAAATCAACTATCAGGAAACTTCAAAAGATCTTCTCACCCGCATCGACATCCATGAAAAATACGGTTCAGCGAACATCGATCAATGGACCACCGATCTGCTCAAGCCTCAGGCAGGGATGAATATCCTTGATATCGGCTGCGGCGCCGGCAAGCTGTGCTTCCTGTTCGATGATTATACTAAAGGTGAGGCAAAAATCACGGGCAGTGATTTCTCAGAAGAGCTTTTGGACAAAGCCCGGGCGAAGAACAGGGAACGCGGCTCAAATATCCAGTTTCAATTTCAGGATTTTAACAAGGCATTTGAGTTCCCCGATAACGCGTTTGACCTCTGCACCAGCGCCTTTGCCATCTATTATGCCTCCGATCTGGGCTTTACATTCGGCGAGGCGCATCGGGTACTTAAGCCAGGGGGACGGCTTTTCGTCTCTGGTCCCTTGCCTGAGAACAAGAAAATGTTCTACGAGATCATCCAGGAGGCAACGAACGTACCGATCCCGCCCATGCCTGGCTCTTCGCGGTTTAAGGGAGAGATCTTCCATACGATTGACCGAATCTTCGCGAAGACCGAACTGCACACTTTTGAGAACCACCTCACCTTCCCGGAGGTCGCGCCGTTCATCGAATACGTCCGCGCCTCGTTGAGTGAAGACCGCAGATTGTGGACGTCTATGTTCAACGGCAAAGAAGAATATGAAAACCTAATTGGCAAGATCAAGGATGTGGCTACACGCTGGTTCGAGAGAGACGGAACACTTGTGATGACCAAGGTCGTTGGGGGAATTCTGGCAACAAAGTAAGACAGTAATTCGTAAGTGGCAATCGTCACCATCCAATCGCAATGAGGAGAGACAATGATCCACCATAGACTTATCGATCTCAGCCATGAAGTGGAACACGGGATGATCACCTACAAAGGACTCCCCGCGCCGATCATCTGTGACTTTCTTTCCCGTGAGGAATCCCGCAATCATTATGCAGAGGGGACAGAATTCAACATCGGCAAGATTGAGATGGTGGCAAACACAGGAACATATGTGGACAGTCCGTTTCACCGCTTTGCAGATGGAATTGATTTATCTGAGCTTCCTCTTGAATCGCTGGCTGATCTGGAGGGTCTTGTTGTCCATGTGCAGGAATCCGGACGCGCCATTTCCTCAGAGGTATTTCATGGATTCGATTTGAAAGGCAAGGCTGTGCTCATTCATACAGATTGGTCCCGTCACTGGCGCACAGATCAATACTTTGAGGATCATCCGTTCCTGACCAGAGACGCCGCGCAATTTCTAGCCAATTCTGGTGCAGCTTTCGTTGGAATCGATACCTATAACATTGACGATACAACGGATGGAACACGCCCTGCACATACCATCCTCCTGGGCAATCGCATCCCCATCTGCGAGCACATGTGTGGGCTGGAAAATCTTCCTGACAGCGGATTCCGTTTCCATGCCGCGCCTGTTAAAGTCCGGGCGTTCGGCACATTCCCCGTTCGCGCATACGCTGTTCTGGAATCGTAACCATATGAAATTTTCTGGCAGAAGTGTCCTGTTCCTCGGCGCGCACCCGGATGATATCGAATTAGGCTGCGGAGCTTTGCTCCATCGTATTGCCAAGCAGACAGATGTCTTATGCGTCACACTTTCAGACAATCAAAAGAATCCGGACCTGCAGAATGTAAAAAACGAGCATTTTGAATCCATGGCTGTGCTGGGTGTTCCACAGGAAAAGATCGTTTTGGGACCCTTCACCACCCGCGTGTTTCATGACTCACGGCAAGAAATCCTCGAATATTTTCTCAAACTTCGCAGGGAGTTCGGGCCCGACCTGATATTCATCCACTCCAGACAGGACGTGCACCAAGACCACAATACAATGACAGAAGAGGCGTTACGCGCGTTTCGCGGCATTACGGTCTTAGGCTTTGACGTGGTAAGGTCTTCGTATGGTTTCTTTCCTCACTTCCTTGCCGAAGTGGCGGAAGAGGATGTGGACAAGAAGATCGAGGCACTTTCCAAATACGAAACGTATCGTGACCGATATTACTTCAACAGCGAGCTGACGCGTTCCATCATGGTGCGCCACGGCGCCCTGGCGGAGCGTCCGTTTGCCGAAGGGTTCGACATCCTGCGAATTGTCGGAGCGTTTGGAAAGGAATAGCGATGGAATTCAACGCTTTATATCAGGAACTGCAAAACAGCACGGAGGTGATCCGTGCTTTGTTATCGGGGGTTACACAGGAGGAGGCGCAGGTGAAACCAAATCCTGAGTCCTGGTCCATTCTTGAAGTTATCTGCCACCTGTACGATGAGGAGCGCGAAGACTTTCGCGAGCATGTGGATTTTATCCTCCATCGCCAACACGACGAATGGCATCAAATCGATCCGCAAGCCTGGGTAACAGAGCGAAACTATAACGAGCAAAACTTTGTGGAGATGCAGCAGAAGTTTTTTGCGGAACGGCAGAAATCGCTGGATTGGCTCATGGAAATGTCCAATGCAGAGTGGGAAACCCCATATACTTCACAATACGGCTCGATAAGCGCAGGAGAAATGTTCGCCTGCTGGATCGCACATGATAACCTGCATGTACGTCAACTTGTCGAACTCAGAAGAGTAAAGCTAGAAAACATGACAAAACCGTTCAACCTTGAATATGCCGGGGATTGGTAATCAAAAAGAGGAAAGATGTGAATCTTTCCTCTTTTATTCATCCACCTTTTCTATTCTTTGGGAATCCCCACCTGTATCACCCCCTCTACCACTCTTACAGGATAAGCCGGCACATCGACCACAGCCGGCATTTGCATAACCTGACCCGTGCGTACATCGAATTCCGCACCATGGCGCGGGCAGACGATATTATAGCCTTCCAGATCCCCGTCCCCCAGGGGTCCATCATCGTGCGTACAAATGTCGGCAATGGCAAAAAACTGATCTGCGATATTGAAAATGACAAGTGATTTGCCTTCCACCTCAACAAACAAACGCTCCCCATTAGGGAGTTCCGATACGGGAGCGATTTCGAGAAATTCGGCTTTGGTTTCGTCAAATGTTGTGTAATTGAACATGAGTGTCGGTACAAAGGTAAACAGGTACACATGCAGACTGGCAAAACGTGTGTACTTGTGTACGTGTCTCCTAATTTATTCCACTAGCGCATCGCTCGTTTCACCCAAACCATAGACGCCTGCCTTCAACACCTTCAGCGAAAGCAGCGCGCATTTCAAGCGAACGGGTCCCAGGTCGATGCCGAGCATATCCAGAATATCCTGCCGATTCAGCTTCTTGATTTCTTCGATGGGCTTGCCAATGATGGATTCCATCAGCAGATCGGCAGACGCTTGCGAGATGGCGCAACCGCGACCTTCAAAACGTGCATCTTCCACCACATTCTGCTCATCAGTTCGTAGCGTGATTTCAATATGATCACCACACAGCGGATTACTATCAGCAAACTGGATATCATGCGGATCCAAATGCCCACGGTAACTCGGGTGTTTGTAATGCTCGATAATTACTTCCCGGTAGAGGTCGTCCATACATACTCCAGTGTCAGGAACTTTCCCCTGGTACGTCGCCCTGGAACTCTTGACACATGACTATCCAAACAATTCCTTGACCTTATAGATCCCATTTACAAGCAGGTCAACTTCTTCTTTGCTGTTATAAAGATAGAAGCTGGCACGGGAGGTCGCAGGAAGCCCAAACTTCTCATGCAGAGGCTGTGCGCAATGGTGACCGGCGCGAACGGCGATCCCATCCTGGTCCAGGATTTGCGCCACGTCATGGGGATGGACTCCCTCGAGGGTGAACGCTGCCACCCCACCCTTATACTGCGCGCGGGGACCGAACACCTGAATGCCAGGGATTTCTTCCAACCGTTCGAGCGCGTATTCTGTGATCTCATGTTCATGCGCAGCGATCGCATCCATGCCAATGGACGAAAGATAATCCACAGCGGCTCCAAACCCGACAGCTTCGGCAATCGCGGGCGTGCCTGCTTCGAACTTATAAGGCAATGAATTGGTACGGAAGGAGTGGAGTTTCACTTCCTTGATCATGTCACCGCCGCCTAAGAACGGAGGCATTGGCTCGAGTAAAGCCATTTTGCCGTATAAAATGCCGATGCCTGTAGGACCACACATCTTGTGTCCAGAGAACGCAAGGAAATCCACGTCGAGAGCCTGCACATCTACTTTGAGGTGCGGCACAGATTGCGCCGCGTCGACTAACGTCACGGCGCCAGCTGTATGGGCAAGACGAATGATCTCTGCGGCGGGGTTGATCGTCCCCAGAACGTTGGACATGTGGGTAAACGAGACCAGCTTTGGGCTGCGCGCTAAGAGTTTTTTGTAGACGGCCAGATCGAGCAAGCCTTCTTCGGTCACGGGGATGAAATCCAGCTGGATGCCGCGCTCTGCTTGAAGGATTTGCCAGGGAACAAGATTGGAGTGGTGTTCCATCTCAGTCAGTATGACCAGATCCCCTGTTTTTAAGTTCGCACGTGCCCACGAATACGCAACCAGATTAATCGACTCGGTCGTGTTACGTGTGTAGATCACCTGGTGCGCCGAGGGCGCGTTGATGAACTTTGCAATTTTTACACGCGCCTCTTCATACAAAGAGGTCGCTTCTTCCGCAAGCATATGGACGCCGCGATGGATGTTCGCATTCGAACGACGGTAATAAGTATCCATCGCTTCGATGACCGCCATAGGCTTTTGCGAGGTCGCCGTGGAATCCAAATAAACCAGCTGGGTGCCCGGCTTGGTCTCTCGCTGGAAAATAGGAAACGCTTTGCGAATCTCGCTTACATTTAGCATGAGGGAGACAGGTAGACAGGTAAACACGAGTATACGTTTACCTGTCTACCTGCATAATCTCTAGTAATCTGGAATTGCTTTTTCGCGCTTAACCGATTTCTTCGCCACAGGGCGAATATGTTCCGAGTTGAGCGGGTACCACAGGATACGGTCGGGGACCATCCAGCCGTCTGTTAAAAAGACGTTTGAACGGAATTGGACAGCGACCATTTTATTATCCACCTGCACGACGATTCCACGGATCCAGCCGCGGACGCGCTCCTTATTCTTTTCGTGATCGCAATAGACTTCGACGGTATCGCCGACCTGAAAATCGTGTTCCCCACCCGGAGCCCGCATATACGCGAACTGCGGCGTGCGCGCGCCCTTGGGCCGTGGGGTCTCACTATTTGTCAACCCACGCGGCGGGGAAATCCGGTTGATCACTCGAGGCTTCTCTGTGACGCCGGTTTTTGCCTGCGTACCGTTTGGCTTCGTCACGGCGCGAGCTTCTACGGCTTTCTTTGTCTTTTCCTGCACTTTTGTTTTTTTGGCTTTTACTGGCATGAATGCTCTCAATTCTTTTCAAACTCTTTAAACCTGTGAGACTATTACGCCATCTTATTGGCGATATATTCCTGGAAACGCTCGCGCACGCCTTCGAATGGAATGCGCTGGAAGATAGGATCAAAGAATCCCTCGACTACAATTTTCTCGGCTTCTGCCTGCGGAATGCCACGCGACTTAAGGTAGAACAGAGGTTCCTGCTCCAGCTTTCCCACGGTCGCGCCGTGTGTACAGCGGACATCGTCCGCTAAGATTTCCAGACCAGGGATCGAATCGGCACGAGCACCATCGCTCAACACCAGATTTCGATTCGCCTGATATCCGTCTGTTTTCTGCGCGCCCGGGGCAACATAGATCATGCCCTGCCATACGGAGCGACTCTTGCCTTTCAACGCACCCTTGAACAACAAGTCACTGGTGGTATGGGGTGCCAGGTGATTTTGCTGTGTATCATGGTCGAGATGCTGGGTTCCATCTGTAAAGTAAAAGCCAGACATTCGTCCTTGCGCGCCTTCGCCAGCAAGGTCAAGTTCGCTGAAATTCTTTGTAAGGCGCGAGCCAATCGCACCGAAGATCCAATCAATATTGCCGTTGCGTTCGACGCGTGCGCGCTCGTGTGAGAAATTCCATACATGGCGTCCCCACGATTGCAGCTCGACGAACTTCATCGAGGCGCTTTGCATCACCTGGATCTCGACGATGCCCGCGTGCATGGAATTTGATGCCATGTCATCCGGTGACGCCGACTCATGAACGTACGTCACCGAGGCGCCTTCGTCCACAAGGACTAAGATATGCGAAACGTGAGCGAGGTTTGCACCGGGTCCCCATAACACAGAATGCAAGGGCTCATCCACAACGACGCCTTTCGGCACGTAGAGCACGACACCATTCTGGGCGAACGCGCCTGCCAGCGCGGAAAATTTTCCTTCTTCCAGGTTAACGGTCTTACCGATCATTCGCTCAAGCAGTTCCGGGTGCTTCTGTTCTGCTGTTCTTAAGTCCGTAAAAATAACGCCTTTTTGCGTCAGCTTTTCATCGAGATCGATCTTAACGC
>DATFHE010000075.1:0-6523 GCA_035248745.1 Anaerolineales bacterium
CTCAGAGTCTCCAGCGCTTGCGTGATGCCGGATTAAAGCTTGCCGTGTTGACCAACTCGACGGCAAAGACAGCCGAAGCGCAACTGGCTTTCGCTGGGCTGCAGGATCACTTTGCGAAGGTGATTTCAGCCGACGAGATCCAATGCTTCAAACCAGCGCCTGAAGTCTATCAATTGGCCGCTAGGCGGCTGGGACTGGAGCCGGGACAGATACAACTGGTGGCGGCACACGATTGGGATGTGACCGGCGCACTTAGGGCCGGATGCGGCGCGGCTTTCGTCGCCCGACCGTGCCAAGTCATGAATCCGTTTGGTCCGCAGCCGGATGTCAGAGGGGCAGATTTAGCGGATGTCACCGACAAAATTTTGGCGATCGAACTCGAGCAAAGTTAAGATTATTTGACGATGAAAGATAATGCACTGACAATCCCATCCAACCTACCCCGTACTCGCCGGGAAGCCTCCAAGGGCTGGGCATGGCCTAAATTCCGGGAGTTATGGGAATATAGAGAACTGCTCTTTTTCTTCGTCTGGCGCGACATCAAGGTACGCTACAAGCAGACCGTACTGGGTGCAGCCTGGGCTATCATCCAGCCTTTTTTCACCATGGTCATCTTCAGCCTGTTTTTTGGTCGACTGGCTCAAGTCCCGTCGGATGGACTGCCCTATCCCATCTTCAGCTATGCTGCCCTAGTCCCCTGGACGTTCTTCGCCACTGCCCTCACTCAAGCGTCTAATAGCCTGGTGCTTAGTTCTAATATGGTGAAGAAGATCTATTTCCCTCGCCTGACCCTACCTATCGCAACGGTGCTGGCTGGTGTCGTTGACTTTGTGCTGGCATTTGTGGTGTTAATGGGTATGATGCTCTTTTACGGCCTGACGCCCACAATCAATGTGCTCTGGTTGCCTCTTTTCTTGCTGCTGGCTCTTGTCACTTCCTTGGGAGTCTCGCTCTGGCTCTCAGCCATGAATGTCCAGTTCCGCGATGTGCACTATACCATCCCTTTTCTGACCCAGGCCTGGTTATTTGTCACGCCGATTGCCTATCCCAGCAGCTTGCTCTCAGAGCCCTGGCGAACCCTGTACGGGCTGAACCCAATGGCCGGTGTCGTCGAAGGGTTCCGCTGGGCGCTGCTGGGTACAGATACCGCCCCAGGGCCGATGACACTGGTCTCCGCTGTGGTTGCATTGATCTTATTCGTCGGTGGTGCTTTTTACTTCCGGCACATGGAACAAAATTTTGCAGATGTACTGTAGGGAAAGTCGATGAGCAATCTAGCGATTGAAGTTGCCAGACTGGGCAAAGAGTACCATATTGGCGGCCCGCAAAAGAGTTATCACCGCCTAACCGATCAACTGGCGGATGTGGTTGCGGCCCCCTTCCGACGCGCAGGTAAGCTTCTGCGCGGCCAGGCAAACGGGGCGACCGAGCTCAATGAAAAGATATGGGCCATCAAGGATATTTCCTTCCAGATCAAAACAGGCGAGGTGGTGGGTATTATTGGCCGTAACGGTGCGGGCAAAAGCACGCTGCTCAAAATTCTGTCCGGCATCACCGATCCCTCGGAAGGCTATGCAGACCTCTATGGCCGGGTTGGCTCCTTATTGGAGGTGGGCACCGGCTTTCACCCGGAACTCACCGGACGCGACAATATTTTCCTGTACGGAGCCATTCTCGGGATGAAAAAAGCCGAGATCGAGCGCAAGTTGGATGAGATCGTAGCGTTTGCGGAAGTTGATAAATTTCTTGATACACCGGTCAAGCATTACTCGAGTGGCATGTATGTGCGCCTGGCTTTTTCGGTGGCAGCTCACCTCGAGCCAGAGATCCTGCTAGTAGATGAGGTACTGGCTGTGGGTGACATGTCTTTCCAGCGTAAATGCCTGGGCAAGATGGACGACGTAGCCCAGGAAGGGCGCACGGTGGTGTTCGTCAGCCATAACATGGGTCTGCTACAGCAGTTGTGCGAGCGCGGCATCTTCCTCCAGCGGGGCACTGTTCACACTGATGGAACCATTGCCGAGGCTGTCGATGCTTATCTGCAAACCCTTGAGCAGACGAAAACGCTGGATCTTTCCGAGCGCACAGACCGAAAGGGGTTGGGAAAAGTCAGGCTCATCGGCGTAGATGTGACCAATGGATCGTCAGCCATCTTGAGAACGGGACACCCCGTACGCTTTATCTTCCAGGTCGATATGCTGGTCCCGGGCCTGGCCTGCAATTTCAATGTCTACGACACGATCGGTCAGCCTGTGACGAGCTTCCAGAGCAGGGTGCGTGGGCCGGAAGACGCGAGCGATCCCGAGAATGGTTTGAAGTTCATCTGTGAGTTGGATGAGCTGTTGCTTCTGCCAGGTCGCTATCGAGTGGATGTGGCGATTATTGGCGACAACCGCCTACAAGATTTTATCGAAGCCGCCACAGTTTTCGAAGTTGCAGAAGGCGCTGTGCGCGGCCGCCCGGTCCAGCCGGACGGAAAGTTCAGCGTTAGCATGTCGCATCGCTGGACACTGCCTACCGATCGCTGAGGCATTCGCGCTGAGCTTGGGTTATGAATAGACTAAGAATACATCGCAAAGAGACATTTTATTTTGGCATCATTCTGATTGCCGTTGGAATTTTGCTGCGCTGGTTGATCGAACGAACACTTGTATCCGATGGTCAAATCGAGTCTTCGCTTTACAGGGCCTCAATTTTCGTCTTTCAAATTCTGGTGGTCGTGGTTGGGGCATTTTTAGTTCTGCGGCAGCCGGCGATCAGACTTCCCAAAAGGAGTGAGATCGTCCTGGTATTGTTCAGTACACTCATGACGTTCCTTTTGCTGGAGATGATGTCCAGAGTGTGGCTGAACTACCTTGCTACACCGGATCAGTATGATCGCTATGTTTTGTTTACAAGCCTCGACTCCAGCGAATACGCCTGGATGCCTCATCCGTATCTTGGTTATTACCCAAACCCAAGTTACAGGAAGGGACAAACGTCTCATAACTCATTAGGCTACCGCAGTGATGAATTTCCTTTGGAAAAACCAGACGGTGTATATCGTATTGTAGCTCTAGGCGGATCTTCCACTTATGATGTTAGTATCAAGGATAATCAAAGGACGTTCACGGCCCAACTCGAGAAGCTGCTCAAGGATGAATACGGCTACCAGAACGTGCAGGTTATCAACGCTGGCGTCCCGGGCTACAATTCTTGGGAGATCCTGGTAAACCTAGAATTTCGTGTGTTGGATCTTGATCCGGACCTGGTCATCATTTATGAAAATACCAACGATGTTCATGCCCGCCTAGTCCTACCCACTGCATATCAAAGTGACGATTTGGGCAGGCGCCAGGCGTGGCAAGTCCCCCATGTGGCACTCTGGGAGCACAGCGCGTTAATAAGGATTTTGAGCAGGTCTTTGAACATCACACGCCAGGTGTCCGTCGATGATTTTGCCAGCGCGCCCACGTATGTAAGCTGGCCGTTTGAATCTCGCCTGGAGGAATTCGATCTAGATCCAGCGGAAATCTTAAAGGAAAATCCTCCAGTCTATTTCCGTCGAAATTTGGAAAACATGGTCGCGGTCGCCAAAGAACACGATGTAAAGATTCTGTTTTCGACCTGGGCGTATTCACCCTATCTTCATGATTACGCATCCGAAGATTATTACCAGGAAGGGTTTCAGGAGAATAATGATGTCGTTAGAGAGGTGGCATCGAACCATGCCATTCCCCTCTTCGATTTTGTAGAGGTGATGCCGCAAGACGCCAAATATTGGGCCGATGGACGCCATGTCAATGAGGCTGGCGCTTTGGTTAAGGCCAGGCTTTTTGCCGAGTACATTGACGCCCAGGGATTGATTGAGAAGTAATTCATGCCGGCTTCCTACTCGATTCACATCGCACACGTGAGCAAGCCAGGGTGTCTTCTCGACCGCACGAACGGTGAGGAGGACTTAACATATGAAAATGATGCAGGTTAAGACAATCCGAGTAAAAGTCGGGACGCTATTCATGGTCGTAATGTTGGCAGCAAGCGTTTCATGCCAGCCGAGCACAGTCACTGTTACACGGGAGGTCACCCGCGAAGTGGAAGTGACAGTCTTAGTGACTCAGCCAGCTGGGCAAGAACCCACTCAGAATACAAAAGAACTATCGGCCGCGGCTAGCGAAACGGTCATGCCCCAAAAAACAAAAGAGGCGCCAATTCAACCAGTCTTGCCAGCAACCGAGCAAGTGGGCATTGCACCATACCCTGACGCTCCGCTCTGCCCGGACACGGGAGAAGCGCATGATAACAGCCTGTTTCATACCCTCTGGGATAACACGCGTGGCTGCCACTATGACCATGAACACGGTCAGGATCCTTTTACATCGGAGGTCGCGGCGGCCTTCCCTGGCTTCGATTTGCGGGCGCTGATCGGTGGCGTAGGAGTTGGGCATACCAATCCCTCCTCGCCGATGGAAAATACACACAAGCACGGTGGCTTCAAGTGGGATGTGACACTTTCTCACTCCGTGGGCTGCGTTGGCGGTGAGGGCTACCCGACAGGTGTGGATGCCATGGTCATTCAATACCACGCCTTTGGGGATTACTCCATCGAGTTCGAGTCGCGCACCCATAGCGCAGTCGGACTCTTGCGCCAATGCCAGGCAGGCAATCCCACCGACTTCGGTTATGTGTTCGTCAACCAGTTGCAGGACTATGGCCAACGCGTAGCACCTTATCAGGGCAGTGTCCTCCCCTATCCAGACACACCCAACCCTGCTTATGAAGGCGCCCGCGCGCCTTACTTTAGTGTGACCTGTTTTGGGACCACATCCTTCTGTAATAAGTTCCCTTCCTTAGAGGCTTTCTTAAGCCGGGACAACAGCGCCTCTTCGACATGGGTTTCGGACCCTGGCAAGCTGACCGACTCCGGCTCGCATCTCTTTGCCCTGCTGTTCCGGGTGCGGGACAACTATCAGATTCTGGATGATAGCGATCAGACATACCCCTTTACCTTTGCCTGGTTATGCTCGGTGGATGGGGGCAAGAGCTATAGCGCTAAGCCCGGATGCTCTTACAATAACACGACTACGCGGGTGCATGAGGTGATGGGTGAGATTCCTTTCGAGTGGGATAACCTGGCCGGGTTCGATACTGACCCTAGATCTGGCCGGATCACCGCCGAGGGGTACGTGACTCGCTTTGGCGATCTCAATCAATCTTGCACCGCACCCGGCACGGACTGCCACCCTATCAAGCTCGTACAGGCATTTACCGGCCAGTATGCTTCCCGATTTTCTCTAGTGCCCGGTGAGAAGGCCGGTTTCTCGGCGGCAAACCTGCCGGAGCGAGATATCTATTTCTGCAACGGTGTGGCATGCTCGGATAGTGACCCAGGCGCAGTGTCGTCGGGCTGGATCGGGCCGAGTAACTAATCTTTGACAGACATTTTTATAGTCGACCTATGACATCATCGCCTCAATTGAATATTGCTCACTTCTATCAAGAAGCGAGCATCAGATTTCAGGAGCCTCAGGCTGCGCAAATTCATATTTATCACACCATGCACGGTTTGCAGCGCGCCGGTCATAATGTGTCACTCCTTGCCTTGCAGGGAAGACAAGTCCTCTGCACGCCGGATCTGCAGGTGTTCAAAAGCGATGAACGGGTCGGCAGACACTATGGTCAACTGGGATGGAGTGGAACCGCTGGATTTAAGGGGTTTGAGAGCGGAATCCGCCGCCTTCAGTCAGAATTGCATTTCCCTTACCTGGCACTGTTCGATAGTTACCGGATGGCAGAAGCTGGGAAGATTAACCTGAAGGGCTGCGACCTTATTCATGAACGATTCAACTTGCTGGCTCTGGGGGGAGCATGGGCGAGCAAGAAACTTAGACTTCCGTTTGTTCTTGAGGTCAATGCCGACTTGCTAGAACAGCGCAAGTTTAAAGGAATTCCAGAGCGAGGCCTGCGCCGTCTCTTCGCCACCTGGGCGACTCGCGTGTGCTTTAAAACCGCGGCGCAGATTATCTGTATCTCCCCGTGGCTTAAGGAACACCTGCGCGACAAATGGGGTGTCGACGAGAGCAAGTTAACCGTCCTACCCTGCGCAGCCGATGTGGAAGCCTTCAAACCAAACTATAACTCTGAAAACGTCAGAAAACGTTTAGGTTTGTCAACGGAACCGGTAGTGATGTGGATAGGAGGGTTCTATCCCTGGCATGACCTGAGCCTTCTCTTGGAAAGCTTCGCCCTAACTCTGCAGCGACGCCCGGATGCCAGGCTCGTCCTTGTGGGCGATGGGCAAACCAGATCAGCGGTGGAAAACACAGTCAAAAAAGCCGGGATGCAACACGCCGTGATCATAACGGGGAAAATTGCCCACTCTGAGATGCCAAACATGTTATCCATAGCCGACGTAGCTGTCGTCCCTTCGGCACCACTCACCGCTGGTATCGGGGGCACCGGAACGCCTCTCAAGCTATTTGAATATATGGCAGCGGGCAAGGCGATTGTTGCCACGGCGCTCAATGAGGCTGCGGAAGTGATT
>DATFHE010000076.1:0-4834 GCA_035248745.1 Anaerolineales bacterium
GCGCCAGATCGGCTCGCCATAAAATGCAAGTAACCGTTCATGGATTCGGATAGCACGCTCTGCCAGAGAGTTCACGAGTAACCTGCCTCTTTGACCAACTGTAACGTTTTGTGGATGACCTCACGATGCCTATCAGGAATCAATCCACTGAACAGTTCTACGCTCAGGCGATATAACGTTAATGACGCAACACCTCGCTGTTGATACGTCGATCCATTCGCGTTCGCGTCCAGTCCCCAGGCAGTACGGAAGGCGCGCGTCCACTCCGAATCACGCCCCACGGAGTCTTGAATCAGATCGAAGTAGCGGTTCTCACTGATAATCAGGATGCCTCGCTGCACGGCAACAGTTTCCAGCATATTTTTCACCAAGCCCCAACTGGCATAGAGAACTGTGGATTCCTGCTCGCGCGCCAATCCACTTAAAATTTTGTGTACTTCTTCTGCATTGCCCATCATCTCTTCTGCGGCGAATTCATCTGCCAGGGGTTGCAGCGTGGACCATTCGAATTTCTGCGCGACTTGCTGCAGGGCTGCCATAGAGCCATCTTTATCGAGCAGGATCCTCATCCCGCGCAAGCCCGGGACAGCCCAGATCGCGCGGCGCGGGTTCGTCAGCGTAGAGCGTTCCTCCTCGAGTAAAGTGTATTTGAGGCTGATCAGCTTATTATCCCAATAACGCAGCGTGTAACGGTCATAGGGACTCTCAGGCAGCTTGCTGACAAAGATATCGAAGTCCACATCGCTGTATTTGCTCTCCTGCCTGCGCGCATAACTGCCCACGATGCCAACGCCGATGACATCGGGCGAATCAATTTTTGTGAGAGCAGACTGAAGGAAGGGGTCGGATAATGGCATAACTATTTCTCTACTCTTCCACTTTCGACGCGCCAGATCTCTGCCTTGCTGGCGAACTCGGGCGTAAAAAGATTCAGATCTGTCGTGGTGAGTAATACCTGTTCCGTCTCACCGATGTATTTCAGCAAATCGCCGCGGCGCTGCAGGTCCAGTTCTGCCATCACCTCATCGAGCAGGATCACGGGCCACTCGCTGGTGCGCTCCCTCATCCAATGGACTTCGGCAAGCTTCAACGACAACAACGCAGTACGGACTTGTCCACGCGAACCGTAATTCCCTAAGTCAATATCGTTGGCAAGGAAGCGGATCTCATCGCGGTGGGGCCCAATCGTCGTGACCCCGCGCCCGATTTCGACACTGCGCAGCGCGCTCAAGCTGGCGCGAAATCCATTCTGAATCTCCTTCAAGTCCAGCCCGGAACGGTCGACGATCGTATTGATCTTCAATCCCAGCTGTCCGTTGGGCTTCGGCAGCGGGTCAAAGGCAGGTTCGTAGGCAAGGCGCAGGATCTCGGCGCCATGAGTCAGCTCATGATGGACGCGGGATGCCAGCCGCTCGATCTGTTGAAGCGCTTCGATGCGCCACAAAATAATCTGTGAGCCAAGCCGCGTCAGCGTGTCATCCCAGACTTCGAGCTGGTCTGCACTGCCGCTGTGCGGCGTACCCCGCTTGTCATTGTTCCCGCCGCGTTCCCAGAGCGATTTGAGAAGCGCGTTGCGCTGGGTAAGTGCCTGGTTATACTCGCTCAACACACGCGCATACGAAGGCGTGGATTGTGCCAGTGCCAGATTGAGGTAACGGCGGCGGTCTTCCGGCGCGCCTTCGATGATCTGCGACATCTGCGGGACAAAGATCACCGCATTGAAATGACCGATCACATCGCTGACGGGTTTCTTCACGCCGTCGAGCAGGACTTCTTTGCGCAGGCGCTGGCTATTGACCACGCCCGTCGGTTCGAGGATAAGACGCGCTTCGAGACGATGCTTGCTCCTTGCCCTCTGATACTCCGCGATGAGGCGCGTGACGGTCAGTGAATTGTTTTTTGCCTCGTTAAAATTAACGATCTGACGGTCGGCATGCGTCTGAAAGGATGTGAAGGCGGCGAGGAAATAAATGGCTTCAAGGATACTCGTCTTGCCCTGCGCATTGGCACCCACCAACACGACAACCCGCTGTGGAATATCTACATCCAGGCGGGTAAAGTTGCGAAAGTTGGTGAGAGAGAGATGCTTTAGAAACATGTTTGTAGTTACAGGTCAAAGATTAAAGAACAAAGGACATCCATTCCCAACGTTCAACAGTTGACCTTAAACCTTCAACTGGATTTCGAGTTCAATTTCATCACGCAAGGGGATATTGTTGTATCCTACCAAAGGAATCCCCGGCTTGAGCCTTCGCGACGTATTGACCGCGCCGCGATAGACATAGACAATCTCGAATCCGCGCTTTTGATAAAAGCCGAGCGCATTCAAATTGTCATTGGTGGTGATCAGGAATAAACGCTTACATTTCCGGGCGCGCGCTTCTTCGATGGCTTGCTCGATCAGCTTCGAGCCAATCCCCTGTTTCTCACGCAGACTATCGAGTGAGGTGACCTCACACTCGCCGTCTTTGATAAAAAAGGTGAGGAGACCAATCCACTCTGCGCGGTCTTGCTCTTCGACGACAAACCCTTCCAGTTGCTCCGGGCGATAGATGTTTCCCCGCGAAATCATCTCTTCACCGCCCCAACGTTCGATCCAGAACTGGCGCAGGCGAGGCAGGTCCTTCTTGGTCAAACGCCGGAGCACAGGCATTACACTTCCTGTTCCGGCTCTACTTCATCCTGCGGCTTCCAGACACGCGTCGCCCGATCTGTGAAAAGGATACCATTTAGATGATCGATCTCGTGCTGGAAGATACGCGCCAGCCAGCCCTCCGCCTTGATCCTGGTGGGCTTGCCGTGACGATTCAATCCTTTGACGTGAACCACAGCATGACGTTCCACCTCCCCCACTAACCCGGGGATAGAGAGACAGCCCTCGACGCCAAACAATTTCTCTTCGGAAGCCTTGACAATCTCAGGATTGATAACCGCCCATACTTTCTTCGGTGCGTCTTCTTTTTCTTCTTCTTCCGGTTTTTCATAATACTCAATTACGATCAAACGCTCCGAGAGCCCGATCTGCGGCGCGGCAAGCCCCACGCCCGGCGCATCGCGCATGGTTTCGACCATGTCATCGATCAGAGTTTGCAGGTTTTTATCGACCTTCGTAATCGTGTGCGCCTTACGACGCAGGACAGTTTCAGGGAGGGTTACAATTTTACGGAGTGACATGATTGAGGTTCACCTTTTATGAGTCAATCGCGCTTTGATGGGGTAGTAGGCAGCGCGAATGGTACGTAGAGAATTCCCGATTTTACTCTGGTTTCTGATTCTTCTTTTTCTCTTCCTCGTCTCGTAATGTCTCGGCATTAAGATGATAGGTCGCCAGCCACTCTGCCATGCGTTCTCGTTCCTTGGCAATTTGCTGCTGCTCATTCTTGGCTTTGCGCGCTGCAAAACGGCGGTTGATATCGGATTGTACAGCGGCAGGGTCCATCACGTTTTCAAAGGCAAGCTTGGTTCCCCCTACAGTGATATACACGGTCCCGAAGTTAAAGATGTTTCCCAAAATACCAATGCGCTGATATTCAGTGCCGAGAATGTTTTCCAACTGCGCCGCATTGCGTGTCTCGGTGCCAAATGGCTCGCGGTCTACATCGATGATCTGTTCCGCGTTGACAATGAACTGATCATTGCTCCAGTCCATCACGCGATAGATGAACCATCCTGTGAACACGAGCAGAACGATCAAAATGACAGTTGCCCAGACGTCTATGGCAACTCCACCGTTGAAGGAGATCAATGCCTCTGTCGGCGAGAGTGCCAGTTGCCACAACCGCTGAAGGAACAGGATGAGGGTACCAAGCATACCCAGGACCGGCATCCACGCCTCCAGGACCAGGACCACCCAATGTTTACGATAGATGATCGTGTCGCCGCTCTCGAGACGAAGTTTGAGAGTATTTGCTCCCAGCAATCGCAGCAAACTTGAGCGCCGCGGCAGAGGCGGAGGTGGAGGAGCAGAGTCCGTTTTCGGCTTGGGAGGAACCGGAATCCCCAGCTTCTTGCGAATCTCATCCTTCATGGCCTCTTTTTCCATCGCAACGGCGGCCGAACGAGTCCGCATCCAGTATTCCTCGATCATGCGCGCCGCCTGATTCGGATGATCCACGTGACTAAACGGGATCCGGCCGACGAACGTCCGCACGATTACATTTCCATAATCCAGCACGCGCCCTAACGGATTGGCTTCTACACCCACCGACAGGACCGTACTCAACGCCGACTCCTGGCGGCTGTCGTAAATACCCACGACCTTTTCCAGCCAGACCACGCGCTGGTTCGTCACGATGTAATAATCGTTGCCCCAATCGACAATGAGCCATGCAATCCAGGCTCCAAGCGCAAGCAAAGAAACGACTGCGGCAATGATCACGACCAACGAAGGAACGAAGGTAAACCAGGCATAGAACAAAAATAATGGGATGAGGAGCAAAAAAACAGGCAGTCCAAGGTTTTGGAACAGGATGACGCGATGTTTCCGTGCCAGAAAATAAATCACCTCATCGGAGCGTAACCATTTGAAACGCAGGCGCTGTGCCAACTGGCGGCTGTGGATCGCGACCGACAGGTTCAATTCCAGCTGAGGGTGTTCCTTGAAAAGCCGTTGGAAATCTGCGCGCGACAGAACCAGCAGAGATGTATCTGTCAGCGCGGTGGCCGTCGCAGAGCGCGGCCGGTTGGCGACAACCGCCATTTCGCCGAAGTAATCCTCCCGGATCAGGCGCGCCAGTTGATATTCCTTCTTGTTCTGGGTACGGACGATGCGTACGATCCCGCCATAGATCAAATAGAAACTATCAGCTTTCCCTCCCTGTTGGAAGATCACAGC
>DATFHE010000077.1:0-5555 GCA_035248745.1 Anaerolineales bacterium
GTGCCCACACCCATTGGGTCACCATCTTTGAGAGCGTTCTTCAGGCGGAACTCGACCGGGTCCATACCCAGTTTTTCGGCGAGCTTGTTCATTTGTGTCTCTGCCATGAACAACGCCTGCGGCGCCCCAAACCCGCGGAAGGCTGCGCCGGGTACGTGGTTGGTGTATACACCATAGACATCCGTTTTTACATTGGGGATGTTATAGGGTCCGGTGGACGTGATGGCGGAATTTCCTAATACTTTGTTCGACGTATACATATACGCGCCGCCGTCGCCGATGATTTCATTTTCGATGGCGACGACTCTTCCATCCCGGGTCGCGCCCCATTTGGCACGAATGACAGTCGCGTGACGCTTGCCGTGCCCGATCATCGATTCACGGCGCGACCAGACGATTTTCACAGGTTTTCTCAATTTCCAGACTGCCAGCGCCAGCACGATCTGCACCGACATATCTTCGCGCCCGCCGAACGCGC
Source organism: Anaerolineales bacterium (assembly GCA_035248745.1). Classification (GTDB taxonomy): domain Bacteria; phylum Chloroflexota; class Anaerolineae; order Anaerolineales; family Villigracilaceae; genus Defluviilinea. The sequence goes on from DATFHE010000077.1 coordinate 479, forward strand.
CGCCTACAGCCGGATACACGACGCGGATATCCTCATCTGCCATCCCCATGGCATGCGCCACCTGGTGACGATCCTCATGAGTCCATTGCCCGCCGCAGGCAATCGTGATGCGATCCTCATCATCCAGATACGCAAGGCCGGCTTCCGGCTGCAGATAGGCATGTTCCTGCACGGGCGTGCGATATTCCGCTTCGACGATCACATCCGCCCGGGCAAAGCCCTCTTCCACATTCCCCTTACGAATTTTGTAATGGACGCAGATATTCGAGTCGCCGATGTGCTCGTGGACGCGCGGCGCGTCTGGTTTCATCGCCTCGACCGGGTCTATGATGAGAGGCAAGTCTTCGTATTCAACCTGAATCAGCTTGAGTGCCGCTGCCGCCTGTGCTTCGGTCTGCGCGACCACGGCGGCAACCTGGTCTCCGACAAAACGGACAACGTCTGTGCCAGGTTTGGAGGAGCCGGGACCGCACAATACGGGCTGATCCTGCCACTGCAATCCATACTCATTGACCGGAATGTCCCTGGCGGTATAGACGGCTGCGACGCCAAGTGCCGCCTCCGCCCTGCTGGTATCGATCGAGAGCACGCGCGCATGCGGACGCTCCGAAAACAGAATCTTCATGTGGAGCATATCCGGCATGGATAGATCACCCGAATAGTGAGTTTCCCCCGTCACTTTGCCGCGCGCATCCACGCGGGGGACAGATTTACCAATGGTGTTGTGAGGGATCATGGGTTCGTTTTGCACAGAGCTGTGGACATTCGAATCACTATCGTTTGTAGCGTTTTACTTTCACACGGATGGGAGGTGCATCCTGCGGTCCATACTGTGAGGGACCAAAGAGTGTGTAGATGTACCCGTACAGCACAGACATCAGGCCGCCGATCACAATGATGGTGGCGATGGTAAACACCAGGACGGCAATTAGATTATCCTGACGCAGGAGGAAATTCCAGACGGGATCTAAGCCGCGCAGACTCAGCAGAAGCGGATGAATACTGAGGGGCTCAAGCCAGCTGGCAGGCAGGGGCCATCGCTGGCGGATGCCATAGTCCACCAGGAACAGGGCGATGCCGTAGGATAGCAGGGGGACTACGATCATCATGATGCAGCCAATCCCGCGCATAACCGGATGAACCCCAAGGTTGCGCGGTTTGGGAGGCGTTTTTTTATAAGTCGTATATTTGCCCATCAGTTCACCTGTACTTTCTGACTAGACCTTTGCCTTTCCTGCTGGGGAGGCGGCTGCACTGTCAATAGCTTGCACGATTTTATAGTAACCGGTACAGCGACAAAGGTTGCCTGTGATTGCCTGCTCGATCTCATTGCGGGTGGGGTTCGATTTCTCTTCGAGCAATTTCGCACCAGACATCACGAAGCCCGGCGTGCAATACCCGCATTGGACGGCTCCATGTTCCACAAAGGCTTCCTGCACCGGATGGAGCTGCCCGTTGGATGCGAGCCCTTCAATCGTAATAATCTCTGCCTGATGTGCTCGGGGCGCTGAGACCAGACATGACATGACGGCGTTACCGTCCAGGAAGATGGTGCAGGCGCCACATTCCCCTTCGGCGCAGCCTTCCTTTGTGCCGACTAAATTCGCATCCTCCCGCAAAAAACGGAGCAACGTCTTTTCGTGCCCACTGTTGAACGTATATTTCTTAGCGTTAATCGTTGTCTCTAGCGGAGCAGCAGGCGACTTGTGTGCCTTCAGGACTTCACCTTCTGCCTTTCGTTCGCCCCATAACAGAATCGGTTCGACCGGCATCCCTATGTGCTCTTGCCCATCGCGCACCAGCCTGAGCCCGCGCAAGGTGCAGACGCGCACCATTTCACGGCGGTACGCTGCCGAGCCGCGGATGTCGTCGATGGGTTGGCACGAACGCATCGCCAGGCGCGCGGCTTCTTCGAGGATGTCATCGGTGAGGGATTTGCCGGCGAGATAGGCTTCCGCTTCGGGCGCGCGGACGATGGTCGGGGCGACGGCGCCAAGGGCAATTGCGGCGGATTTCACAGACCCTGCCTGAAGGTCGAGAACGAGCGCCACATCCGCAATGGAGATCGCCTGGGCGCGGCGCAACGCGAGCTTGATAAACGTCCCGCGTGCGGTGGCGGGCATGGCAGGGAAGGCGATATCCACCATCATTTCGTCTGGCTGCATCACCGTCCTGCGGACGCCGGTGTAAAAATCCTTGAGCGCCACCGTGCGCGTGCCTCGTGAGGATCGAAGAGTCACAGAGGCGTTCAACGCCATAAGCGGCGTGATCGTGTCGTTGGCGGGCGAAGCTGTGATTAGGTTGCCTGCGATCGTGCCGCGGTTGCGAATCTGTGGGGCACCGACCTCCCAGGCAGCGCGTGCGAGGGGGTAAGCGCGGGCACGGATCAGGCGTGATTCCACACAATGGTTGTGTGTCACGAGTGGACCCAGATGGATGGTGTTGTCTTCGTCAATGGTGATGTGATCGAGGTCCGGGATGCGGGTGACGTCGATCAGGGTATGGATTCCCTTGCGTACGCCGCGCTCGAGTTCGAGGATTAAATCGGTAGCACCCGCGACAATGCGGGCGCTCTCTCCTCCTTCTGATAATGCTTGCAACACTTCATGGATCGTGGTTGCGTTTATATACTCACGCCACATATTCTTGTACAGGACCCTGCAGGTTTTGACGGCGTCGTTTTCCATTACGACGATTCATAGAAAAACCTTTAGGGTCTCACTCCTCTTCTTTCCCATCCCCAATGACTACTTCAGACCTGCGGTTATACGTCTCCACGGCTGTGCGCGTGATGGACGTCAGATTGCGGATGGCAGCGGGGAGCGCGGCTTCATCGCCCAGGCTCGTTTCCACATTATCGAGAGCGTGCCCCACCTGGTCGGCGAGGTCAAAGAACGCCGCATCGTACTGGTAGATCGCTTCGAGTTCCTTTTCGTTGATCTTCACTGCATCGAATAAGCCCGAGTAGCCGCGCGGGGCGGTGCTGATCTTGTCGATGAATGTGCGCAGTTTGAGCGCAGCCCTTTCGATGTCATCCACATACTGGATCATGCCACTGCTGACCATGTCTACCTGGATCTGCGACGTCCGCTGCAGCTGCTCGTCGAAGCGTCGTGCAACTGTATCGCGTAATAACTTGTCGGCTTCGCGCCTGTTCTGTCGTTCGATATAGCCCTTGAAGCCGGGGATCAGTGATCCCAGCCGCTTGAACGGGTCCTGCTGGCTGGTTACTTTCTGAAAGAATTCTTCCATGGGTGCCTCCTGTCGAAGCGTAGCGAAGATGGCGCTGCCGCGCTACCAAGATATACGTGCCCTTGTGCATTAAGTCGCACGAGTACATTATAGCCTCAGATGAGGGTTATAATCAAGAAAGGTAGTTTCAAGCAAAAATAACTTCTCTCGTTTCTGAGGAAGAAATCAAAACGCCCGGGATGCGCACGACGCGGAACATTGGGCAAGGAGGAACCAAATGGTTGCGACCATGACAAATGATATTCAATCTTTACTGGGGGATAAAGCGGAATCACTTCTAAGCTTCGATACACCAAAAATTGCAAAAGAACGCCTGCAGCTGCCGGGTCCCGATTTCATGGACCGCGTGTTTATGCAGTCTGACCGCAACAACCGCGTTCTCGGCAATTTATCACGGATGTATAGAAACGGTCGGCTGGGTGGCACAGGGTATCTCTCGATCCTGCCTGTGGACCAGGGCATCGAGCATGCCGGTGGCGCAAGCTTCGCCAAGAATCCGGATTACTTCGACCCAGAGAACATCGTCAAACTGGCAATCGAAGGCGGATGCAACGCCGTCGCCTCGACGTTCGGTGTGCTGGGGATCACGGCGCGTAAATATGCACACAAGATTCCTTTCATTGTCAAGATCAATCACAACGAATTGCTAACGCTCCCCAATAGCTATGAACAGATCCTGTTTGGCACCGTCGAGCAGGCGTATGAAATGGGCGCGGCAGCCATTGGTGCGACAATCTACTTCGGCTCCGATGACTCCCACCGCGAACTGATTGAGATCGCAGAAGCATTCGCGCTGGCGCACGAGCTTGGGATGGGGACTATCCTGTGGTGCTATCTCCGGAATTCAGGCTTCAAGACAGACAAGGATTACCACGTCTCTGCAGACCTGACGGGCCAAGCGAATCATCTTGGCGTGACCATCGAAGCGGACATCATCAAGCAGAAGCTCCCCGAGAACAACGGCGGATTCCTGGCTCTAAACACGGGCAACAGCTCCTACGGCAAGCTGGACAAGCGTATTTACAGTGAATTGACCAGTGACCACCCCATCGACCTGTGCCGCTATCAGGTGGCGAACTGCTACATGGGACGTATCGGTCTCATCAACAGCGGTGGTGCTTCCGGCGAAAACGACTTTGTCGAAGCCGCCGCGACCGCCGTCATCAACAAGCGCGCCGGTGGGATGGGACTCATTTCCGGGCGCAAGGCTTTCCAGCGCCCGATGGCGGAAGGCGTGAGGCTCTTAAACACCATTCAGGATGTGTATCTGGATGAGAGTATTACAGTGGCGTAATCGATAGTGACAAAAAGGGCAACCTGATGGGTTGCCCTTTTTGTTGTGGTGTTCGCACCCGCCTATACCTGTTTGTTTCTGTACGCATGGCATGACGACAAGGCGCTGATTTCGTTATAAGAATCATGGCTGAAGTACCGGAAGTCGAAACGATTGTGCGCGACCTGCGAGAGGCTGTGGTCGGAAGGACGATTGCCCGGACTGAAGTCCTTCTCCCCGCGGCGGTGCGCTTCCCAGGCGTGGATGAATTTATAAATGTACTCACCGACCGTACGGTTTTGGAGTCCAACCGGCGCGCAAAGTACATCCTTCTGCCTCTCTCCGGCGATCTATTGCTTGCCGTGCACTTTGCGTTGTGGGGGACATTAGCGCTCGTCCCGACAGAGCAGACACGCCTGCCAGAAACCCTGATCATCTGGCATCTGGACCAGGGTCAAGACTTGCGTTTGATTGATAAGCTTGGCTACGCCCGTGCTGCCGTAGGGGAGCCCGGCGCTCTGATAGAAAGACTCGATCTAGATTCGCTGGGTC
>DATFHE010000078.1:0-6594 GCA_035248745.1 Anaerolineales bacterium
TGCGCTTGATCCGGACGCAATACGAATATGTCGTGGCAGACCTACCGCATGACTTCAGCGAAGTATCGATTCAGGCGCTGGACGCTGCCGATCTGATCCTGATGGTTGCCTCCCCCGAAATGGCATCTATTCGAGCGGTAATCGCTGCTTTGGACACCTATGAAAAGCTCGGGTACCCCAAAGAAAAAATCAAATTGGTTTTGAGTGCTACATTTCCCCACTCGAGTTTGACGAAAGACAAAATAGAAGCGGCGTTTCGTATGCCAGCCATTGCGACCATTCCCTATGTGCAGAATCTCTTTGTCGATGCCATCAACTTGGGACAGCCGCCTGTCCTTGAGAAGCCTCATGAAGCGGTTTCCGGTTTACTGGAAGACTTTGCTTTTCATCTCAGTAAAGAGGCTCACAAGAAATCCAAACCTGATAGCCCAACGGAAACATGGAAGAGAGTGTATAAGCGCTATCAACAGCGAAAAAAGTAAGCTATACCTGCGCTACTGTTGCCGCAGGCTGGTTTTCATTTTTGACAATCAAAGAAAAAACAATTTTGTCAGAAGCTGAAAAATGATCATTTCGCCATGTTATTATGTGCGCCGCTGCAGTGAAATCGCTGCGCAATATTCTACCGGGCACAGTCCCGGACAAACAAAGAAGGATTCATAAGTATGACTAAAAGAATTTACCCCTCCGATGTGCTGGATCAGGCGCAGGACGTGCTCGTGGGCTGGAACCAGGTCAGCGCCACGCTGGCGTTCGGCACGCTCAACCCGGCAGCCCTCACAGCAGATGTCACATCTGCCAGCATGCGCGAGGCTGAGATCAGCCTGCTCGAGATCCAGCTCGCCGAGAGGCGCGACCAGCGCGACATCGTCTACAACAACATGTGGGACAAGGTCAAGCGCGTCCGTGCCGGTGTCAAAGCCAACTACGGCGACGACTCACAACAGTTCGAGATGGTCGGCGGCACCCGCACCAGTGAACGGAAGCCCCGCGCACGCAAAGTTGTCACCGCCTGAGAGCGCAGCCTAGCCCAGAGCGGCTGAACACATCAGACCCTGCGAGTTTTTCAATCCGTCCAAGGAGGAAGTCTCGCAGGGTCTGGCTTTTAATGATTCTATCTCCCGGCTCTGCACCTGCCGGGCGAGGCTCTTATCTGATCGTCTCGATCTATTTCGGCTTGGCGGGTAAGTGTTCGCGGATCCGTTTTGCGAGCGAAAGCCAGAACGTGCCCACTTCCTCGTTCTGCTCCTGGAAATCCTTCCACAGGTCTGCGTAGTCCATGCCTGCCTGGTAGGCTGTGACGACGCAGGCGATGCGCTTGGCGACTTCCGTATCCCACTCGGTGAATTGTTCGGTTGGCTCGTTCATTTGGGTCTCGCGCCCATGGAATCTGCTCCTGATCTTCCACTTCGTATTCGCATGGCTCACTCCTTTCGCTATAAGACGTATTCCGAGTATACAGGAAAGAGGCGAGTCTGCGGATAGAGGGACGTTGCAAAATTCCGTTCCTTTCTGCATTGCTCCATCATTAACGATCCACAAACCGTATTCCTGCAATATTGGGGACAGCAACGAGAGTGTACAGGGTAAAATCAACCTGTAGATTTTACAGCTTATGATTGAAACTATAACGAAACAAATCAATACACTCCTTACCACATGGAGAACAACCTATAACCGGCAAGGACAGACGGGCAAAATCCTTTTTGCTCTGCTCTCTGTGTTTGTGTTTTGTTGTCTATGCTCAGTCCCGATCAGCGTGCTGCGCTTTGGGTCGCGGGGTGCATCCACTGCTGTCCCAAGCCCGAACGTTTTCCCGACGACAGCAGGGACACAGCCGACCCCCACACCTTTGTTCAATTTTGACATCCCTACGCTCACGCCCTTCCCTACATTAACGTTTTCCGTCCCCAGTCCATTTCCCACGTTTACGCCTGCACCCACAGGAAGCCCAACGTCGACGTCCATCCCACCGACGGCGACCTTAACACCGCTCCCTACGTTCACGGCTACATCTCCGCCTCCGACGAACCCACCCGCTACCCCTACGAGAGTCAGTTCGGTCCTGATCATCGCGGTGAACAAAGCAGAAGACTATGTGGAGATTCGAAACGACACGAACGCGGCGGTGAATCTGCGCGGCTGGCGACTGGTCTCCGAACTCGGGAACCAGTCCTGTGCGCTGCGCGGAACTCTGGAACCAAATGAAATTCTCAGGATCTGGGCACGACGTGGAAATCCTGGCTTTGACTGCCGATTCTCTAACGATATCTGGAACGATAATCGAGCAGACCCGGCAGTCTTATATAACCCGCAGGGGGAAGAGGTGAGCAGGTTTCCCTGATCCCCTCCGAGCTTTCCTTGCAGTTAGAGGGGGTGACGGTAGATAATCTCTCCCTGGGCTACCGTGAGATGCACCTGAAACGAATTATCCAGTAAGACAAGGTCGGCGTCCTTACCAATCTCCAGGCTGCCTTTGCGGGAGGAGATACCGATCGCGCGGGCGGCGTTCAGGCTGGATGTCACCCACAACTCTTCGAGAGGGCGGCTCGTCGCAGCACACAGGTTTTGCAGTGCTCGTTCCATGGTGAGGATGGAGCCCGCCAGCGTGCCATCGGGTAAACGGACAGCGCCATCCTGAATGTTCACAGCGCGCTCATCGAGCATATACTCGCCCGCGGGCAAACCCGCGGCGCGGATGGCGTCGGTAATGAGGATCACGCCCGAGGGGGATTTCACGTCGAGCAGAATCTTCTGCACGGCGGGATGGACATGGATGTTATCGGCGATCAGCTCACAAGAGATCTGGGGGATGGTGAGGGCGGCACCCACCGTGCCGGGCTCGCGATGACCGAGTCCCTGCATGGCATTGAAGGTGTGTGTCGCCTGGGTCACGCCGTGTGCGGCAGCCCTTTGCATCTGCTCATAATTGGCAGCCGTATGTGCCGCCGAGACGGTGATGCCGTGCTTCACACATTCATCGATCAGCCATAAGTTCTTGTCATATTCAGGAGCCAGCGCCAACAAACGGATGACGCCGCTAGCAAGAAATTCCAGCGCCTCCTCTCGTTCTGCCCGGCGGATCTGGCGGATATCCTGCGCGCCGCAGCGATCGGGATTGAGGTACGGTCCCTCGAGGTGGACGCCAAGCAATGTTGCTCCGCCTTGCATGGGACCCTGCATCTCTTCCACCAGCTCGAGCGCTTTACGAATCGCCTCCCGGCTTGCCGTCCACGTAGTGGCGAGGAACGAAGTGACACCGTGCGAGGCATAAAAGCGCGCCATCTCTTCCAGCCCGGAAGCAGAGGCATCCATCACTTCATGCCCCATCGCCCCGTGGACGTGCAGATCGATGAAGCCGGGTAATATGAGTTTGCCTTCGGCATCGATTTGCTGCATCGAATCATTCGCGGAGAACTGCGGTACGTTGCCGAATCCAATCGAACGGATGCGACCCTCTTCAGCAAGCAGCCAACCGATTCGCCCCGGCTGGCGAGGCGTGAATAGCCGCGCGTTGTGAATTAGTAAGCGCTGCATCATGCCGCCTTGACCTCGACGGTCTTCCCTGTGCGGTCTGATTCATAGGCGGCGAGCGTGGCTTCGACGGCGCGCAAGCCGTCCATTCCCGTGACGCGCGGCTGCCGGTTCTCACGTATGGCCGCAGCGAAATCGCTGACCATAGCATGGTTCATGTCGGAGCCCCAGTATGCCCAGTTGGAACGCTGCCACTCATGTCGGTACACATTAAGGTTCTGGCGGAACGCGTCCACCATCACTGCGCCCCGCTGTGCCACCATCTCGAAGGTGAGACCACCCCACGTGGGCCAGTATTGCGGGCGAGACCAGCTGGCATCGATCGTGGCGAAGACGTTGTTGTCGAATGTGAGCATCTCGAGTGCGCCCGTCTCCACCTGCACCTCATCGGCGTGGAAGACACGGTTGCTGCGGGCATACATCGTCTTCACCTCGGCGCCCGTAAACCAGCGCATGATATCTACGAGATGGACAGTATGATCCATGATTGCGCCGCCGCCTGCCAGCTCGGGGTCTACAAACCAAGAGCGATACTTCGTAGGTAGCTCGCCCTGGTTGGTGGCGTTGAAGCAGTAGACGTCGCCGAAGTCGCCATTGTCGAGACGGGATTTGATGTCCATGAGAGGCGCACTAAAACGCATCGGGAAGGCGGTCATGAGCAGGACGCCTGCCTTGTCACAAATATCTACAATCGCGCGGGCATCTCCGAGAGTTGTGGCAAGCGGCTTCTCACACAAAACGTGAATCTTACGCGAGGCAGCCATCTCTACAAACTGCCTGTGCCGGTTGTTTTCGGTGCAGATGATTATGCCGTCGGGCTTGGCTTCGATAAGGTCTTCGTATGTATGAAAATACTGTGCCTGGTTGTGTGCGGCAACTGTCTGACCGCGTAGCGGGTCATCATCGACCACGCCGACCAGTTCCACGCCGTCCATACGACGCAGATTGGAGATGTAGGCCTCACCGTGATGGTGCGCCAACGAGAGAATACCAATCCGAATCATGATGCCTCCGCAAGGGATTGTATTGTGACAGGCTGTCCGCTGTGTGCAGATTGGATCGCCGCTTCTGCAATTTGTACGGCGTGTAGTCCATCAGCCGCAGTGACGCGTGGGGTTTCTCCGTCCGCAAGGGCGCGGTAGAACTCCTTGATCTGGGTAGTGTACGGGCTTTCGCTCACGGGACTGGAAGGGAGGGCAACATCCGGTGCGTCTGTGTCTGACTTGAGGATCAAATTCTGAATGGGCACGGTGCTATCCGAGTCAAATTCAATCAAGCCGTGGTCGCCGGCGATCTCGAGCTTTGTGCGAAAGGTCGGCGGTGGATATGCCCAGGCACCCGAGACATGTGAAAGCGCTCCCGAACGATGGCTGAGGATGACGAGCCCATAATCCACATACGCATCGGGGTGAACTTCAGTCACGCGCCGCGCAGAGACCGACTCGACTTCCCCGGCGACCCAGCAGGCGTAATCGTAATCGTGGACCATCAGGTCCATCAGAATACCGCCGGACTTTTCTTCGTCGAGGAACCAGTTCCCGGCTGGTTTCTTGGGACGGTAACTACCGCGGTGCAAACGGATCACTCCCGGCTTGCCAATCTGTCCCTCTGTTACAGCCGCATGAGCCAGAGCATACTCAGGGAAGAAGCGCACTACATGCGCGACGAGAAGTTGTACACCTGCTTTTTTACAGGCATTGACGATCTCCTGCGCCTGCTGCGTGGTGCGCGCCAAGGGTTTTTCACACACTACGTGCTTTCCTGATGCAGCGGCCTTCAACGCCATTTCATGATGTAAATGGGTGGGGGAGCAAATATCTACGACATCCACATCCCGAAGCATTTCATCCAGCGACGCATGCACAGTTACATTGTATTTTTCTGCCAGTGCCCCCGCTTCTTTGTTTGTCTCTGCTGTGAAACCGGCGATCTGCGCGGGGGTTGCCGCCCAGCCTGCAGCATGGGTGCTGCCCATAAAGCCAACCCCAACAATGCCAACTCTCATTTAGACTCCTTATTTAATCGCGCCCGCGGTGATGGAGCGGATCATTTGTCTGGAGAAGACCATATAAAGGAGCAAGATCGGAATCATTGCTAACGTCAGCGAGGAGAGCACGGCATTCCAATCGGAAACCCACTGCCCCAGGAACTGCTGGACACCGAGCGTGACTGTAGCTGTTTTGGTGGAGGGGGCGATGATCAAGGGGAACCACAGGTCATTCCAAATAGGAATCATGGTGAAGATGCCGATCGCTCCTAGTGCCGGGCGGATCAGCGGCAGTACCATGCCGAAGATACGGTACTCACTCGCCCCATCAATGCGTGCGGCGTCCTTCAAATCCCGTGGCACCTGCCGCATGAACTGGGAAAGAATAAATATCGTCAATGGCAGAGACTGCGCAACGTAGATCAGGATCAGACCCGTGAGTGTATTCACAAGCTTGAGGTCGACCATCAAGCGCAGGATTCCCACCGTACCCAAACGAATGGGGATCATGATACCGAGGGATAGATAGAGGGCGGTCAGGGTGTTGCCCGGGAAGTCATATTCCGCAAGGGCAAAGGCGGCCATCGCACCGATGAGTAGGGTGAGAATCAACGCCACAAAGGTGACGATGGCGCTGTTGAGAAAATACAGATGAAATGCCGCCCGTTCAGTCACGGTCTCATAACCGACGAGACTGAAGGTCTCGGAGGTAGGAAACGAGAACGGTGCACCGAAGATGGCTTTACGCGTCTTAAAGGAGTTCATGAGGATCATCACTACAGGGAACAGCGCAATGAGAGCATAGATCGTGAGGATAACGACCGGGACAATCCGTTCGAGGGAATAACGTAGTTGAAGTGAAGAAGATGATTTCATAGCTTTGCTCGCCTCATAGGTCGTACGTCTGCACGCGCCGTGCCCACAGGAGCATATACAGTAACACGCCTGCTAGGATGATCAGGAACATCATGGCGGCGACCGTCGCACCCATGGTGGGGTTGCCCAACTGGAGCTGTTGCCCAAAGAATGTACGATAAAAGAAAGTGCCCATAATGTCTGTAGAAAAATCAGGG